>DATFJG010000024.1:0-19423 GCA_035269305.1 Clostridia bacterium | reverse complement strand
TTAGATTTTTACTCAGACCAAGATATTCGAACATTCAAAGAAGTAAAAGAAGAAGTTAAAGATCATAACTTAAAACTGGATGAGACACGTGTACGATGGGATGTTGAAAACCACAAAATTGTGTACCCAAATAAAGAAGTTAATAAGATTTTCAAAGATGTTTACATTGAGTTAAAGCATTAAAAATGAGAAATATCATTAAATACAACGAAAAATATGAGTGAAAAAGGACTGTATTCAATAAAAAAGAATCCAGTCCTTTTTTAATACAGATTTTTAATATTGCTCATTTCGATAGATGTAAATCTAACCATTTGACAGTCAAATCAATCACTTCATTCCATTTTGAACGTAGCCCATGTCTACCTTCTTCAATAATTTCTAGTGTTGAACTTTCTGATAGAAATTGCATCCCTTTCTTTGATCTTTCCAATAGCATTAACTCTTCTTCATCCTGTTGGTTATTACCATGTATGATAAGCACTGGACATTTTACTTTTGATAATAGAGTTTCCTGATGGATCGATTCAAAGTCTTTTAATGTTTGTTGAGTTATTAAATGTGATTCCTTTTCATTTGTATAAAAATAACCCTTTGTTTCTAAATCATTCATTTCATCTGGACTAAAATAATCATCCCACTGATAAAACATCCTATCCGTTAATGCACCGGATAGAATCATTGTATCAATTCTATGATCATAACTCTTTAAACAAGAAAGACTACCAAAACTATTGCCAAAAAGTGCAATTTTTAAATATTCTTTTGAACTAACGAAGTTTATTGCATATTTTAAGTCATCCAATTGATTTTCTATAGTTAAGGGACCAGGAGCACTTTCCCCAGAACCCGTAAAATCAATAGCTAATGCATCATAACCTGCATTATTAAGCTTCTCTGAAAGAAGGTCAAACCTACCATTAGATGACTTGTCATTTGTGAAGCCATGAGCTAAAATTACAATTTCATTTGATTGAACTGTATAATAGTTTCCTACTATTTTTAAACCTTTAGAATTCACAAGATGTATTCTCTTCAATTAAAACACTCCATTCTATTATATATATTGATCAATAAAGGAATATATTCCTCTCTCATTCTTATCCCAATTTATTTTTGAGTTTTCTTTTTTAATTTTTACCATATCTAGTAAGGCAAAACACTCTAGAGCTAGTTTTTGAAGATGTTCATAAAAAGTTATCAATCCATCATATTCTTTTAAAGAATTCTCTTTTCCATAAGCCTGATTCGTTACATAGTCTTCAACAAAATTATACCATTCTTTCGATCGATTCTGTTTAATGAAATCAAAGTTTTCTTTAATATTTTTGGGTTCTAAAAATATCATGATGGGATTCAATGGTTTCACAATTCTAGATAAGTTTTTAATATGTTCATTTATCAAATATTCTGATTGATTATGATAAGCCAGCATCGTCGTTAATGGATTTTGCATGAAGCAACATTCCAAAATATAAACACAGGATTCATTTTCTGAAGTTTTTACAAACCGCTTCCATTTATCTTTTGTTACCTGAATGAATTTTTGAATTGGTAAAGAGTATACATCATTGGACATTAACGCTTTTAAGAAGGGTTTATTGTCATTATAAATTTTATTCTTACGAATCATTCCATAATTAATAAAATAATCTGTGTCTTTAATATCAATGAAATCTTTAATCCTTTCTTCTTCAATTTTGAACTTTTTAATTAAATGATCATACTGTTCTTTATCAAAATATGCAACACACTCATAATCAGCCGGATGATTAAAATCACCTTCTAAATATAGTTTTGATTGTACATTTTGTTTGTCTAAATATTCTTTTATTTTTTTAGCCATTGTTGTTTTACCAACACCTGGAATACCTTCTACTAATACTAGTTGACTATTCATAGAATCTCCCTTCATTTTAACTTTAATCTAGATCAATGTGATTATTTATTAACCACTCATCTAATCCTTTTTTTGTAAAAATATAATTTCCTTCAAGTTTTAAAAAAGGTATCCCAATACTTGTTGTTTCAATTGTCTTTTCAAGAGAAATTGTTGTGACACCTAAATAATCAGCGGCTTCTTCTAGACTTAGTATATTATCTTTCTCATTTTTCATCTCTATACTCAATGCTTGATTAGACACATTATTAATGGTTACTGATAAAATCAAAGAGCTTAAAATTATAGAAAATGATAAAAAAATTAATACAACGATGACTTTGTTTTCTTTACTCATTTCTCCTCCTTCATTAACTATTTGTCATTTAAAACTAGAATTCTATTTAGTTTTCGGGCAAAAAAATAAGCTATTTTTTAGATAGCTATATTATACCTTAAAATTTGGCTTACCTTCAGAATCTAATTTTGGGTAGACAACTTTAAATATTTCACAAACAACAAGCATTTCTTCTGAAAACTCTTTTTCAGTTGATACTAACTCTTTTTCAAAAGCAATTTTATGAACTCTTTTCCAATAGTCAAGGGACCCGTCACCTTCACCTTCTATTTGAGCAAAGGCTTCTGTAACATTATTAAAAGAAGTAATTTCAACACCAACGGTTTTAATAATACATTGGGCAACTCCTGCCCAATTAGTGATTATATTGTATTGACCGACTTTAGGTAATGGTTCATTTTCTAACTGATAAGAATAGTATAATGAAGTTGTACCCCGCTTAACACCTTTTCTCACTAATTCTGCTAATTCATTTGCATTCTTTTCATCCATGCAAAAATGCCAAGCTTCATATGTCTTATCTAATGATTGAATTGATTCATCTATACTTTCTATATAGGATTGCCACATTTTTTCTACTGAATTATGTTGTTTTTTCATGTTAACTCCTTCTAACAAGTAACCTAATAATAATGTTTAATTTCTTGGAATAACTCGGATGTCATCTAAAGCTAGAATTCTAAAATTAATTTCACCTTTAGCGTTCTTTCCCACAACTTTTATTCTATTACGTTCTTTTTTTAACGAAACCTTTACTTTGTCTTCTCCACTGCCTTCAAAAATTGTTTGAACTATATCATCCGGTTGGATTATTACTAATTTCAATTTTCCTTTTTTAACTTGTGAAAAGTAGTCAACTAAGATACTTGTTTCATCATCACTTTTAATCTCCCAAAGCGTTTCCATTCCACTCAAATGAAATGATGGTTTTGTTTCATTATTTTTGTTTTTACCTATTCGGTTTCTATATGCGTAAGAATCAGCTATCGATGTAATTATATTGTTATTGTCGTAAATATCATCATACGTGTTATTAGAAAACATAATTTGAAAGAATAAACCACTTACAATGAATGAAATTATTATTAATACAATGACACCTTTTTTCATAACTCAACACCTATCTTGATCTATTGATTGTTCATTAATTTATTATGGGAAGGATATTTATTAAATAAATTAGATCCAAATAAATTGCAAATAGAGTGTACTTATAGTGAAATACAATTAAAATTGAGTAAAGGTGTTTGCAATTTACCAGTTATTATTCTATAAAAAATATCCTATATTGTTTTCATTTAATCATTTGAAAACTTTCCCTAACCAGGTGAATATTTTTTAATAATATTCACATCTGCCTTTTTATAATATTATAAAACACTTGTAAAGTCAATGAATTTATTTGTATACAACTTCAAAAACTTCACAAATTACTGGCATTTTTGATGTAAATTTTTTACCAATACGTCTACATTCTTTTTTATAATATTCTAAATGTACTTTTTGCCAATACTCAAGACTTCCATCCCCTTCCCCTTCAATGACTGCAAAGGCTTCAGTTACTTCATCATAAGGCACTATATCGATTTTTGTCGTTTGGATAATGCACTTCGCTTGACCTGCCCAGTCAGTAATAATACTAAAATCCCCTACTTTGGGTATTACACCATGGTCATAGGTTTCTACCCACAAGGAGGCGGCTGTTGCTCTTTTTTTACCTGTCAATACTAAGTTTGCTAGATTGTCTGCACCTTCCTTTGTTATTTCAAAGTGCCAAGATGAAAATGCTTTTTCTGTACTTTCTACATTTTCTCCAATTGAACTTAAAAATAAACGCCACATTTTCATAACTGATTCATGAACATCTTTCAATTGAACCTTCCTTTCTTAATTAGTAAAACTATTGAATTATACTTTTTCGTAATATTCTTTTTCTGTAAGCTTATAATACCAAGTTTCTACTACTTTATTATCTAATAGACAGAGTGTTTCTTTCTTTTTAAAATGAAAGATAAAACCACATTTTTCATTCACACGTTTAGATTTTAAGTTATCACTATAATGTCCACACCAAATCAGATCTAAATTAAGTTCTTCGAAACCATGTCTTATAAGTCGTTGGGTTGCCTCAGGTACATATCCATTTCCCCAGTAATTAGGGTTCAAAACATAGCCAATTTCTCTTTGTTTCAAATGTTCTAAACTTTCATCTGGTTGGCGATTATGTATACCTATACCACCAATTACTTTGCTTTCACTCTTAAGCTCAATAGCATATACACATTCACCAGCGATAAACTGTAGGATGATTTTCTCACTTTCTCCAATTGAATGATGGGGTGGCCAGCCAGCATTAGGACCGACTAAATCATTTTTGGCATATTCATACAAGTCCTCGGCATCTGATAACTTCCAAGGTCTTAGTATTAATCGTTCAGTTTCTAATTTCTTCATTATTTCACCTCATTTACATTCTTATTATAAAAATTATATCATACTTTTTTTCTCTAAGAAGCTTAAAATTCTTAATCAATATTTACTCTTGACAATGATGTCTGCAGATGCTACATTTTATTATATGCAGATAATTGAAAGGAGATCTATGGATTTGTTTAAGTTTAATGGTCAAATAAAACGCTTTAATACTTTAAAAGAAGGTTTAAGACATATAAATATTAGTGGGAATGATTTAATCTTTACTAGTCAACGGGTATCTGATAAACACTTACATGATTTATATGATTGTCATATATTATGTCATGATAATTATGGTCTAGGTGAACCCAGTGATAAAAAAATAGATGCTATTAATTTGGATTTAAGAAACATATCATTTCAACGAATGATTGCTATCGGCGGCGGTTCCGTACTAGATATAGCTAAGATCTTAGCGCTAAAAGGTAATCATCAAACAATTGATTTTTTCCAAAATAAAGTACCAATAGAAAACCAACACCCAATAATTGCCATCCCAACTACTTGCGGTACCGGTAGTGAAGTGACGAGTATATCTATTGCTTTCATTGAATCGCTGAAGACAAAAATGGGTTTAAACCATCCAGCATTATATCCAGAAACGGCTCTCTTAATCCCAGAATTATTAGATGACATACCATATGATATATATATGTTTAGTGCAATTGATGCACTGATTCATGGTATAGAGGCCTTTTTATCGCCTAATAGTACTATTTACACTGATCTATATGCCGAAAAAGCCATAGAGAAAATTTTAATTACTTTTAATACTTTATCTGGGGATACCAGTAATCGTCAATTACTAAATGTATCAGAAGTATTAATGGCAAGTAATCTGGCGGGTTTAGCCTTTGGAAATTCAGGTGTCGGAGCAGTTCATGCCTTAAGTTATCCATTAGGCGGAAAGTACCATGTTCCCCATGGAGAAAGTAACTACTTATTTTTAAATGATGTACTCATGACATACAAAAAAATTAACCCTATGGGGAAGATCACTTCCTTAGAGATGGTAATCAGCGACGCATTAAATTGCTCAATCCATGAGAGTTTAAAAAAGCTTGATGAGTTACTCAGCCAATTAATTGAAAAACAACCGTTAAAAAGTTATGGTATGAACTCTCAAGAGATTTCAAGTTTCAGTACACTCGTAATTGAAACCCAACAACGATTGCTTAAAAATAACTATGCGGAACTTTCGGTTACGGATCTTGAAAAAATATATAAAAATTTATTTTAAAAAAATAGTCAACAGGAATCATAGGTTATGATCTTTGTTGACTATTATACTTTCTATGATATTTATAATTGATTCATTAATCTAAAGAACTTATCTTTGAAGGCATTAACATTTAAAGCCGTTGAAATATAAATATTTTTGCCTTGTCCTAGTCTGCCACTAAAATCACATAGAGTCATACCATAGGTATATTCTCCAGTTCTTTCAACAGTCACATATTCTTTTCTAGTTTCTACTAGGGTACTATCTAAAAAATAAAGAATCGTAAGAGGATCATGCATCAAGCAACTGTATGTTCCATTACCTAAAAAATAACGATCCATATAGTTTTCTGTTAAACCTGTTACGATTTCTCTTACTCCTAAATCTTTAATATTTTCTAGCTCATCTTTGTTAATTAATGCATCTCTTGTAACATCTAAACTTAATAGAGTAAAATGCTCAATCCCCGCATGAAATACATCATAAGCGGCTTCAGGATCTGTCACAATATTAAACTCACCTACAAGTGTTGCATTACCTTTTAAGTTAATAGCACCGCCCATAGCAATTAGATTTTTAATTTTACCTTGTAAATTTGGCTTCTTCTTTAACAACTTAGCAATGTTCGTTTCAGGTCCAGTCATAATGATGGTTAACGCATCTTCATAAGTGTTGATTGATTCTTCTAAAAAATCAAATGCACACCCATCACTTGTTGAACACACCATTACTTCTGCCAATTGTCCTGATAAACCATCTTTCCCATGAATATGGGAAGCATCAACTAATGCTCTTTTCATTGGTTCAGCTGATCCTCGATAAACTCTAATGTCTTCTCTGCCTAGAACTTTCAATATTTTTTTTGTATTAATGATTCCTTGATCAACATGAATATTGCCACTAGTAACGGTAATGCCTAGTATTTCAATTTCTTTACTTGCGACAGCTAACATAATTGCAATGGCATCATCAATACCTGTATCAACATCTAATATAATTTTTTTCATGATTTTCCTTTCACTGGATTAGTCTTTACTTAAACAATTTTTTAATTTCAGGATTTGTGAACATTTGAATCTCAAAATCATAACCACCAGGGCCTTTAAAGAAAAATGATTTAACACCAATATCTTCAAAAACTTTAATCTCACTTAACTCATCTAAGCCATATGTCTTTAAGCGATTATAATAAGGTTCTACTGAGTCGACGGTTAGACTTATAAGTGTACCACCTTTGTACTGAGTATCTACTGACCCCTTTTCTCGATCAACTACACCTAAATAAGCATTAGTCGATACTTGATAAACAGTTGCCCAACTGGGTTTAAAAACAGCTTTTAACTTAAGCACTTCTTCAAAAAATTCTGAAGCTTTTTTAGTATCTTCAATATATAAAAACGTCATCATGGACTCATACATTATTTACCTCACAATCTATAATTATTTTAAATACTTCAATGAAAATTCTTCTCCACTTATTTTCTTGAACAAATCTTCATAGGGCAATCGACCACTAGGATCTATAATTGATTCTTTTATAAACTTACCAAATTCAATTGGTTTCTCAGAAACCTTTTCAATATCATGTTTTTCAGCAAAAACACTTTTTAACATTTCACAAGTGATATCACCCATAAAGTAGTTATGCAAATAAATCGGATGGGTTGTATAATGAATACGCATAGCCCAAGGTGGATTGTCAGATATTTTCTCTTCAGCAAATAATTCATTGGTTAATTCATTATAAGACCGATTAATGTCTTCTAATGAATTGATCTCTTTTAGATATAAATTTTGATCAAATAAAATATTATGGATCGCTCGAACACTTTGGATTTTCCACCACTCCTTCAAAGCTTCAAATTCTTTTTTAACTTTTTCTTTTTCAAAGAAATTTTCATAAAAAATTTCTTCTAATATAAAACTGCCAAAAAGATTAGCTATTCCCTCAGATATAATGCCACTGACACCATAGTTTAAGATTTCATCCGGTTTTAATAAAAAAGAATGTAATCCATGACCTGTTTCATGCAATAGTACACCATAATCACTGTAGCGATCTTTAACATTTGCTAGAATTCTTGAATCTTCTCCATGCTTAATAGGAAAATTATAACCCCATTCTGATTTGTTTTCTCTGGGAAAGACATCATAAGTTATATTGTAATCATCTAAGTCAAATCCAAATTTTATAAATAAGTTTTTAAGATGCTTATAAAAATCTAATACATCCACTTGTTCATAAAAGGTAGGAGCAATTTTTTTAACAATATATGAGTGATCCCAAGGTTTTAGTTCTTCTTTATCAAGATATTTTCTTGCATATTCATTCTCTTTCTTTTTTACGCGACCAAATAATTCATGTACCTCATCAATCCATCCATTAAATAATTCAGAACTTAACTCATCTTCATTAAGTTTTAACTGAACAAAGTCATCAAAACCTTCTAAAATAGCTAACTTTTTCCTTAGATTGATAAGTTTAATAAAACCTGCTTCTACTAATGGCTTATTTAATTGATTCCTTGCCATAAAAGCTTTTCGTCTACGATTCTCATCCGCATCTTCCGAAATGATTTTTCTTAACTCAATGGATGTTATCTTTTCACCTTCAAAAGTGCATCTAAAGGCGTTTAATATTTTTGACAACTCCGTTGTTAAAGCTTTTATTTCTAGTTTTGATTGATTGATTTCATCAGACTTATGGTAGGGTTTAAAGTGCTTATATAATAATTCTATCCTTCTTTCATTGAGAACACCGTGTTCTTTTTCCCGTTCAGATAATATGGTATTAAAGTTATTTTTATCTTTTACAACCGATAATATTTCTTGATAACCTTCTTTTACGCCTAGATCCAAACCTGTTGTAAATTGAACCCAAGATAACTGACTATAATGAGTATATTTTTCGTTAAGCTTTTTTGCAATGTTTTTTACTTGATTCATTATTCCCCCTTGAACAGTATCCATTTTTTTATCATGGCTTTACGTTTATAATATATTATCAAAAAATCTGAGTCAATTATTATTTGTCATTGTACTTCTCTAAAATCATATAAGACCATTCTATTTCTTTGAAAGTAAAATATGTTAAGAGGCTTCGAGTTTTTTTAACCACATGGAACCCTAAGTTTTTATAAAGCTTAATTGCTCTAATGTTTTTACTTGACACATATAAAGTCAAGTATTGCTTGTTTAAACGATTAAAGGTTATTTCACAGCTATTCGTTATTAATTTCTTACCAATACCTTTACTACGATGTTCTTTTTTAACAGCTATAAAATCAATGTAGCATGCATTATTTTTTTCCTCTTCCTTTAATAACGACGTTCCTAGCCCTAATTTAACAGTATTGAATAGGCCATATTTTTTAACGAGTTCATTAAATGACAACATTTTTTTGTTTTGTAGTATTTTAATCTTATTACATTTAAGTGATAAAATCCCTACTACTTCATTTTTTATCGTTGCAATTATAATATTATTAGGTTCTACAATATCAATAAAGCTTGAGTCAATAATATAATCTCTTAGCTCTTCTCTATTAAGAGTTGATAGTCGGCTAAACTTACTGTCAAAAGCATCAACTAAGATTGATGCAATTGGTAGAAGATCATCATTTTGAAATGTTCTTAAATTTATATCATTTGATGTCATTCTTTACTCCTTTCTACTCTTTCAGTTCTATAATAAAGCTTTTCTCTTTAAAATAAGCCATTTTACTATTGATTCGGAATACTTTGGATAGTCTCGCCATGACTAACACTAAACTGTCCACGTATGATCACTGAATCATTTAAATCAATCCCTCTTAAAATTTCAGTTTTATCCCCTTTATTTTCACCGGTAACTACTAGTTTTTTAATAACCCTTTCATCTTCTACTACAAAGACATATGTTTCATTGTTGTAACTTATGATAGATCGATCTTCAACTACAAGGGCATTGCTGTTTTGATAGACTGGAATATTGATAATTGCTGCCATACCATGATTTAAAATCATAGTTGTATTTAGTTTTACTACAACAGGATAGAACAGTCCACTTTCATCTATTATATTTATTTTATGAACTCGTCCATGCAGCGATTTATCATCGATTATAACTTCTACTTCTTTACCAACTTTCACTTGGCTTAAGTACTTTTCTGTTACATAAAATAGTACTTCCGTTTTCCCTTGCTTTTCAATCCTTAAATAATCAGAATTAGTTGTATAACTTTGCGGTTCTATTGTTAACCCCTTAATGATACCATTGACAGATGACTTTAAAAGACTCATTTCTTCAATGTTACTTTTCCCTTTGATTAATTTACGCTTTTGTTTTTTCAATTGCTCTAATTTGTCTAGATACTGAACTAACTCATTATTTATATTGATCACTTCTTGTTTGGCTACTACAGCTTGCTGATAAAGTTTTTCTATTTTTATCTTATCTTGTAAAATTTGATTGTATGTTATTTCCACTTCACTAATAGCAGTTTCAAGTTGACTGATTTGATAATTAATCGTGTCCTCTTCTCCTAATGTACTTAGCTTTAATAAAGGATCTCCTATTTTTACTACATCTCCCACTTGAACAAAAACTGTTCTTACTTTACCTTGCATAACACTTGCATCGAGTATTTCATATTGCTTTCTCACCCGGCCATTAATAGTAATCATTGATTTAATTTCTTCAACTGTTGGGTTGACGGTATGAACTCTTTTTAGCTCTTTCTTTTCTTTAGTTAACTCATCTACGTCTGTTATAAATATATAACCAATGATAAACACTAGTATCAAAAGAACTATAGTCACTATTATTTTTTTATGCATCTTCTCCCACCTCTTTATAATTTGTTTTACGAATCCTTTCAATTACTGTTTCAATAGTAATTAGAGTTACTGGCACCACAATTAAAGTTAACACTGTTGAAAAAATTAATCCAAAGACAATTGCGTATGCCATACTAGAATAATCTTCATTGTAGAAGGCTAAAGGCAATACGCCTGCAATAGTCGTTAATGATGTGGCAATAATAGGAACAAATCTTGATTTAACTCCTTCAATTATTGAATCAATAGGATTTATTTGATTCTGATCCCGCAACATATTAATATAGTCTATTAGTACGATAGCATCATTTACAGCAATTCCAACTAAAGCAACAATACCAAGAAAAGATAGCGTTGAAAAAGTTAGATCAAAGGCAACAAAACCTAATACTACCCCAATTATGGCGTATGGTATACTTAGAATTATTGCAAATGGTTGCATATATGAATTAAACTGTAGGACCAATACTATATATACTAATATTCCTGCAATAAGCATCTTTTCAAATAGATCAGTAAATGTTTCATCCATTTCCTTAGACTCTCCGCTTAACTGGTAATCAATTGTCCCTGGTAAAATATCATTTTCATCTATCGTCTCTATTAATGTATTCATTATTATGTTAGTGTTTCCTTGTGAAGTTTTATCCGATAAAATCTCTATTGTTTTTTTACCATTATAGTGTTTCAATTCGCTATTGAACCGCGATTCTTTGATATCAACTAACTCTATCAGCGGGACACTATTGCCTTCATTGTTAGTAACCATAATATGCTTTAGACTATTTTTATCTTGATATGGTATTTCATATTTAAGAACTGTTTTAATTGTAGTGTTCTCTTTTTCGATTCTCATAATTTCTACTCCCGTTGTTAAGTATTGTAGTTTAAGCATCACTTCAACAGGATTCACTTGGAAAATACCACATTTATTATGATCAATACTTATATCAAAAGTTGGACGACTTAGTTTAAAATCAATCCTTGGATTGACAGCGCCTTCAATCGTTTTGAGGGTATCGACAATAGTATTTCCATATTTGATTAAGTCATCTTGGCTATCACCTAAAAGGCGTAGACGAATAGGACTACCACTACTGCCTTCCCCATCAGATGAGAACCTACCGTTAACATCTGGTATTTCACTAATCAACTGGTTAAAATCTTTAATAATTTCTTTCGAATGCCTCCTTCGCTCTTTCTTGTTAACCAGTTCAATGATATAATTTATTTTCGAATTTAGATAATAGTAGTTTATTTTATTGACATAACCACTTTCTATTAAGCCATTATTAATAGTATTAGATACTTGTCTTGAATCTTTCATAACCGAACCATTTGGTAATTCTACAGTGCCTAAAAAGTTAATGTCATCACTCTCTGGCATGGCTTCCTTTTTTATAGCGTCAGAAAATAATAACCCAAGACTTGCCATAAATAATGTCATCGTTATAATTAGAACCATGATACGTTTTATTTTCGAATGCATCACTGGTGTAATAAAATCCTCAAAGCCTTTAATAAAATCAATTGATTGCTTATTGAATATTTTAATATAGCCTAGAAAAAAAACAACCAATCCTACAATATAAGAGAGAGATGTCCATTGGTAGTGATCGGACATAGCATACATTGATAAAAGTGTTATAGATATCAAAGTTAATTTCTTATATCGACTTTTATTTTCGTGTTTTATCAATTGTGAGGCAAGTATCGGAGTAATTGTTATAGAAGTAATAAATGAAATACTCATAGCAATAATCGCTGCTAAAGGGATTTCTCTAATTAAACTACCAATATCTCCCTTCATTAATACAAGGGGCAATAAGGCTAAAACAGTTGTTATAGTAGATGCCAATATAGCGGGTGCCACCCTACTGGTAGAATCTACTACGATTGCATGAATAGACATATCTCTATTCTCTTTTTTCTTCTCATCAATCATTTCTATGACAACTATAGCGTTATCCACTAGCATGCCCAAAGCAATAATCAATCCCATGATACTGAAAATATTTAAAGTGATATCAAAAGTATCAAAGAGTAAAAATGTACTGATGAGTGTAATAGGAATAACTGTTGATGCGATTAAAGCTTCTCGCATACCAATAAAAAAGAAGAGTACTACAATAACCGATAATAATCCTCCTAGAGCATTACTAATTACATCGCTAATACTCTTTGAAATGTATTTAGCCAAATCAAGAGAAGTATCTAATTTAATACCGTAATCATTTGATGAATTATAATTATCAATAAACTCATGTACTTTAGTGTTAATTGTTACAGTATCTGCATTCCTTTTCTTAAATACTGATATTAAAACTGTAGGTATACTATCCCTTTTATCGACTTTAAATGATTCAACTCTTTTACTTCGCACTAACTTAACTTCACATAAATCTCTAATGTAAAGTGGTTTATCATCATAAAATCTTACAATTATATTTTCAATATCTTCTATGCCTTCAATAGTACCAGATACCTGAAAGTTATAGCTGTTTCCACTTATTTCAGCACTACCAATCGGTAGCCTTTCATTGTTTGCCTTAATAACTGCAATTATTTCACTTTCAGAAATACCAAATTTGTTTAGATTATTAATATTCGGTGTGATTTGAATTTTATTAGTTATCAATCCATTTGCTTCTACCTTAGAAACGCCAGAAATTGAATTAATGTTTCTTTCAATTGTTTTATAAACTTTCATTTGCTCTTTATAAGGCAAATTATTTTCAAGTTCAATCATAATAATAGGAAAATTATTTATGTCATATTCTTCTACAATTGATTTCTTGGATTTTTCAGGTAGTAAGTAATTTATATTGTCAATTTTGGTTTGAATTGTACGTATTTTATCTTCAATACTTACCTCTTCATCAAATTTGAGAATTACTAAACTACTCCCATAGGAAGAACTAGAATTAATTTCAATCAAATCCCCTAAATCGTTTAATTCTTCTTCTAACTTATTCGTCAAGTCTTTTTCAATTGTTTTAGGACTAGCCCCAATCATTTCTGTATAAATACTTACATATGGAAAGTCCGCTTGTGGTAACAGTGATTTGGTAATGGTACTGTAATTTAAATATCCCAAAATTATTATCACTCCAATCAATAAATAGATTGCCTTTCTTTTACTTATTATTTCCTTTATAAATTTCTTTATAACCATTAGTAACCTCCATTACTTTTATTCTATATTTTAATAGTAAGCTATAGAGTTACTCTAAGGTCAAATATTATATATTAAAAAATCCCTATAGTTTCCTATAGAGATTTGTCTTGCATAATTTCTATTTATTTGTCCTTTTTAATCATAATGATTAAACACGTCTAATGGAATAATTTATCCTTTAAATATTGCTATTACTACAAAGTTTATAATGCTCTAATTTGTCAATATTTGCCACACCTTCTAGAATGCAATGATTCTCTGTTTATGACATGATGCTCTCCCATAATACCCTTCTTTTAATTTCTATATATCTATAAAACATACAGTTGTCATATATACTTTCCTTTCTCAATTTATACTACTAACACTTTTATTTTTATCCTTCTGACAACTATCCTTACATAAGAGGGCATCTTATTCGTGTACTACTTTAACTTAATCTGATATTCATGTACTAGTTGATGCAGATCTTCATAATAGAAATTTAACATATTACGTTCTGATAAGTATAATGTAGCCTCCGTTTTTAACTTATTATCTTTTATATACTTCACAAATGCGTCATATGCTTTATTAAATGTCTCATTTACTTCTGCTTTAAAACGATAACATATATACTCACCTGAAGGAATTTCAACGACTTCTTTTCCAGAATAAGTATCCTCTACTTCCATATAATAAGTAATTCTTTTTAGATCTAAAATACATATAATATTTACTGGATCCTTACTTTTTACAGTATAATCCAAATTGGAAATAAATGCATATATCTCTGTTTCCTTTAGATTTTCCTTATATGGGCAAGACTTAATAGGTATAATCCTTCGTTTTTCGATTCTTCGTTTCATAAATCCTAATGCTCTTGAATCATAGCCTTTTATGATTTTACACATTTCTTCTTTAACAGTTTTCAGTTCTTGAATCTTTTTTTCTATTTCTATTGTTTTTTTATTCAATAAGTTAATAAATTTTTCTGGTACATAGGGTTCCTCTAAAGCTTTTATCTCATTGATAGAAATCTCAATAGATCTAAGCTTTAAAATCCAAGATAAGACTTCTATATCCTTGAAACTAAACATTCGATAATTTTTTTCACTTCTTAAAGGTCGAATTAATCCTTCCTTCTCATAATACCTAATATTATGAGTTGTTGTATTAAGTAACTCAGCAACCTTACTGATAGACAAGTATTGATCCAAAAAAACCTCCTCTTAGCCTTCTATTAGTTTACTCATGGTTTTATCAAATCTACTATCCATACAAACACTTATATCAGTAGTTACAAACGCTCCATTATAAAATAGACTAAAGATTGTCGCTGGTGTTGGAGCAGATTGTGCTTCAGTCAATGTCTCTAACTTGACTCTTTTTATATCAAGACCTCTCTTTTCTGCCGTTTCAGCTAAAGATACATTTACATGATACTCAGAATAAGGACAACGGTTAGTATAGTAAACAACAATCCCCTCTTGATCCAACCCTTCATAGTTCTTAACCGAAGACTTAAAACTTGGGTTCACTCCATTTTCATTAAACTTTAATACTAGTAAAATAAAACCAGATTCAGTTGTGTCACATACTTCAAATCCCATTTTTTTTAGCCATTTCGTATCACTCATAAAGTGAAACTTCTTTTTTCCTACTACTGTTACAAGACCGTCCATATTTTTACTTTTTGATTCTTCAATGACCTGATTTAGCAAAGCGTTGCCATGTCCATTCTTTTTATATCTTCCAGATACCCAAAAACATCCAACATTCATATAATTTTGTGCATTTATAGGTATCCAAGCTTTTTCTGCTGGTCCGTATTCTACAAACACTTTTGCACGTTCATCTAATCTTAAAAAATTATACCCTTCGTCAAAGGCTTCCTTTAACCAAGCTTTTTTTAAAGCATAACTATCTTTGCACTTCTTATCGGAAATTGCGCAACAAATATGTTCATCTTCAATGTTTTCCTTTGTTAGTTTTATGTAACTCACGACTTCCTCGCTTTCTTATTCAACTAAGAACCAATATTTGAAATATGGTGTTTTTTTGATGTTACTAGAAAATCACCTTTCATTATATGTATTGATTAAATTCTATTATACAAGCAATCTCACGTCAATGGAATTCTTTCTAAGCCCCTATATTATCGTCTCACCTTTGTTTTTACCCAAACAATTGATAAGTTAAAAGACCAAAACAAAAAACAGCTGTTAAATTGCTAATTAATGCTAAGTAAAAATGGTTATTTTTAATTAGTGCTTGTTTCTTTTGTTTATATATAATCATCAAGTTCCCTGTTGAAATTCCAGGGGCTAGTGAATAAAAATATGTTGAAAAGATAGCCATCAGTATATAAAGTACTTGATTATTAATCGTAATATCAGGCGAGAATGCTGAGGGATTCATAAAATACATAACTAAAAAAATAATTCCTAAAATAACATTTATATAACCAAAAACCAATGGTATTTTTTTAGGATTTACTTTATCAGTTTGTCGAAATATATAGCGAAAAGCAAAATAGAAAACTGCACCAGAAATTAAATAGTAGCCAATTATTAATAGCATTTAAACCACCTCTTTTTTTACTTCAATACAAGCTTCCGTTATATACTTATTTGGATCTTTTTCAGTTGCAGGAGATACATGAAAAATATTGAACATTGGCCCAGTCATAAGATAATGATTATCTTCTATCCATTGTGCAATCGCTTCTGTTACAAAAGGCATTTGCTCATAGGCTCCTGGAAAAGTTACAGATGCAACTTGTATTTTTTCAACTGTTTTAAACTTAAAATCATCATCTTTTACTGCTTCAAAATCATCACTTACAGTACATTGAATTTCAATATCCACATGTTTCTCTTTGTACTCTGAATCATGATAGATCGCCATTGCATAAGAATCATCTACATACTTTACTTGATGTTTCTTAGAAAACTTCTCTAATGCATCCCATAGTTTTCCCTCTTGATAATAATCTAAAACTTGTCTTCTAAGACTGATTACCCGTCTTTCAGGTAATTTTTTTAAGATCACACTATAAGGCATTAATGAGTTGTTACTTTCTAGCGACTCTTTGATACTTTCTAACATTCTTCCTTGGGCTTGAATAGAATTCAATTCTTCTTTTAGCTCTTCTTCACGTATTTCAAAGTGGGCCTTTAAATCATCTGAAACTAACATCTTTCTAATAGCAGCTAAAGAAAAACCTAGTCCTTTTAACTTTTGAATCTTCCCAACAGTCTTTAATTGTTTAGCTAGATAGTATCTAAAACCAGATCTTGGATCAACATACTCAGGTTTTAAAATATTTTTTTCATCATAATACCTAAGCATTCTTATACTAATACTCGATAATTTAGAAAACTCACCAATTTTAAACATTTTTCCTCCTTAAAATCACTTGTTCCAACTAACTTTAGTATACACCCTAACACTGTGTTAGAATCAAGAAAAATTTCAATAGAAAAAGTGCTCCCGCAGAATATTTCCTTATGTTTTCTAGGATACATTGATTACTTTCTTTCCCAAATTAATTCTCTCGAGTCTCTACCCTTAATATATACTTCCTTAAGATCAACATCTTTTAAAGGAATTTCTATATTAAAATTTCCACCTTTATGAAAAACTGTAAACAACTGATATCTTATGCCTAAATATAAGGTTTCATCCTTAACTTCACGCATATAACCTATGTAATGGTCTCCACTATAAAATGTTGTGCCCTTTATTTTTAATACATCATCATTTACCTTAACTTCTGTAACACTGGGAAATCCTGTTGTACAAGCATTAAACCCAAATAATCTCCAACCATAGTCTATTGATACGATAGTTAATATCAGCAGACTTAATCCTATAATCATTGTACGTTTTTCCATGTGCTATCTCCTTACATAAATACTTCACATCTTTATAACTCATCTTTTTTAACAAAGGCTTCTACTGTATCAGATATTAATTTATTTTGCTATATTTTCTTATATACATCAAGAATTTCTCTAAAATGAATAAATACTTATCCTTTTCATTAATAGATGCCCCATCTTCTATACACCAGCAAATAGCCATAGACCCTTCAATATAAAGAATTTCACTTAGTATTTTTCTTGAAATATTTAATTGATCACTAATGATATCGAAAACTTTCTCCATGGTTTCATCAATTTTCAACTTATTTTCTTCATCCCAAAACTCATTTAACATATATCTGGGAATATCAAATATTGGATCCCCAATAACACCTTTAGGATCAATTAACTTGTAACCCTTTTCTGATTTTAAGATATTATAATAATGAAAATCACCATGAAGTAAGTGTTTTTTATTAAAATCTTTCGATAGTTTCATATAGAGTTCTTTAGCCTTTTTCATATGAATAGCTATTTTTTTCCAATTTTCCTGTTGGCTAATATAATCAGTTATTCGAGTAACCCAGCCTTTGTATGAGTCAAAAGAATTATTTGCTAATAAAATGTGTTGTTCATTATATATTTTTGAATGTAATTGACAATATAAATCACAAAATACTTCCAGTCTATTTTCTATAGATTTATCTTTTATCAGTTCTGTCCCCGGTAAAATATTTTCTTCTAGTAAAACTTTTTTATCCAGATCAAAATCAATTAACTTGCACATCTGACTTTGATCAAAATTCTTTAAAGCATTGACTTCATTAATAAACTCTTTTTCATTTAATGCAAATTTCATTACTACAGCCCCATAGATCTGGGAAAGTCCTTTGAATGCAAGATTTGATGAAAATGATTCAATTAATACTAGGTCTTTAACAGTCCATCTTATCAAAAGCAATTCTAATGATTCGGAAACAGAATTGAAAATTCTAGCCCAAATCTATCAATAAATCGTAATTTATCTTTTCTTTTAAACTCGTAATTCATTATCATATCTCCTACTTTCAAATGTGTTTAATCAATTATCCTACTTATAAGCTCCTTTTCTCTTTTCTTAAGAAATTAAGTACATATAGTTCTTGATCAATCCAGAAATCAACAGATTCTTCACTTTTTAAATAACTTTTATTTTTTCTAATCGCTTCATCAATATCTAGCCATCGTGGACTTAAGTTTAGTCGTTTCTCATTTACAGACCTTTTTAAATCATAAAGAATTTCTGTGGCTTTAATTGGATAGTAGTAAGATATGAGTTCATACATCTTTGAATCATCATATATATCTTTTCTACGTAACGTTATTTTACCGATACTCTCTCCAATCCATGTGCATTTTCTTCCTGTCTCCTCAATAATCTCGCGTTTCAAGGATTGACAGTGTGACTCTCCCACTTCAATCCCACCACCTGGAAATGTATAATCACCACGGATAGATTCTAATAATAAGATTTTATTCTTTTTAATTAAAACTCCCTTTGCACAATGTCTTGCACTAGTTGTCTCAACTATATGTGGGTCTATACCAATATACTTATTAAAATTCATCAATTCTCCATTCATATTTCATTACTCATCTGTTTTTT
>DATFJG010000023.1:0-12185 GCA_035269305.1 Clostridia bacterium | reverse complement strand
AACGTAAAGTTAAGACTCTAGATAAATTTTTCAAAGGCATGCCAGAAAGCGATAGAGCCAACATTAAAGCTATTGCTATGGATATGTGGGATCCAGAAAATAGTGTCCAGAGGCTGTCATAGTGTTTGATAAATTCCATTTAGCAAAGTTATTGACCAAGTAAGAAGATCAGAAACCAAAAAAGCATCTACTGAACAAAAGCAGAAAGTAATTAAGGGTAGTAGATGGTTGTTGTTAAAGAACGAAAAAAATCTCAAAGATAAAGAGAAACCAAAGCTTGAAAAATTGCTAAATTTAAATGAAAATTTATCAAAAGTATCTATTCTCAAAGATGAATTAAAACATATATGGGAAAACGATAACTTACTAGATATGAGAGATGCATTAAATGATTTATATGATCAAATTTTAGAAACCGAATTAACACCAGTAATAAGATTTGTAAATCAATTAAAAAGACATCAATATGGCATTTTAAACTATGTTCTTTATCCAATCCATACTTCAAAATTAGAAGGAACTAATAACAAAATTAAAGAGATAAAAAGAAGTGCTTATGGCTTCCATGATAACAGGTATTTCGCATTAAAGATTAAACAGGCTTTTCCTGGGAATATCTAAAAATGTACCAACGGATATGGAGAAGAACCTATAATACACATATTATTTTTTAAAATATCTATAATCATAATTATATCCCGAAATATTCATAGAAACGAAGTATATGAACTTTGTTAACTAAAATCAACTTTCCATATCATAAAAAATGAATCTAAAGACTAAATCCACTATGTTTTAACTATCTGGTATATTTACACAATAAAAGAAATGATATACACTAAAAATAGAGACAGTTATCCTGTGAATGAAAGTTATCTTTTTAAAATGACTTTAATAAATTTAATACAGTCATGCTGCTTTTGAGTAAGCTATCATTTTGATGTTTTGATGTATTTTAAGAAAGAGTTTTTTGTACATCGCGTAACTGCTTAACTTAAAATAAGTATATCTTCCAGACCTTACTTTTCTTCCAGCAATTTTTATGACCTTTATCCGGGTGGTTTGAACAGTATCTTTTTGATATTCTTCTGGAAAACAGAGTCTACACATCAGATTATGAATATTGTAAGCCAGTACTATATGCTGTAATTTGTTTGCATTAGTCCAGTAATCAGTGCTTGATAATTTATCCAGGGCAAAACCATTTTTGCTTTCTTTAATGAAATTTTCCATAGTACCTCTTTTGGAGTAAAATTTAATTACAGCTTTTGCTTTAGCATTGATATTAGTTACTACAAATGTATAATTAGGAATTAGCTTCTCTGGTTTTTGCTCGATTTTAACTACTACCCGACGTTCTTTCATCCAGCTGCCAGCTTGATAAGAAAAAGTAGCATATACAACTCCATAACCATCATTTGAATTGATGACATTTTCCTTTAACTGTTCTAATAGTGGTTTAGCCTTTTTATATAAAATGCTGTTGGCTTTTAATCGTATTGCATATTGTAAATTACACCTTTCACAGCATTGATAAAGTTCTGGTTTGGCAAAACCGCTGTCAGCTCTTACATATTTATTAATCTCAATATATTTGTCCTGGTGCTGAATAAAAACATCCTCAGCAAAACGAACAACATCTCTACTGGTATAGACATTGCCTGATCTTAATAGGGCTTTAAGAAAATCCCCATTATAACCATTAAACATAACCAGAGGGTGAAAACCTGTCCTACCATAATTGCTATTATAAGCCGAGCCATATTGTTTACCACATGTATCAGCATGAATGGAATCCAGGTCATAAATAAATTAGGAGTCTGGATTTGATATACATTATCTAAAACAGTTAAATTAGCCTGTTGAAATTCTTTCATCGAATCTTTAGTTAAACTGTTATTATATCTAGATAATGTAGCTTGTGATGCTAGATATTCTTTTTCAGTTATTTCTTGAAAGACAGGGTCTTCTCTAAGATTATTGGCTGAACTATCAGTGTGATAACCGGCAATTTTTTGGTATGTCTTTTGTAAAAAAACATCTATATTTTCGTGATCTCGATGGTTTTTATCATCATTTAATGAAGGTATATGTTCAACTAAAGTTTCTTTAACACCTAATGCTTTAATAAAATCTTTATATAGTAATAATCCAGAATCAGATGACAGGTCACCACCGTCAAAATTTATTTTCACATTTGACTTGCAATTCATCCTTAAATCTTGTATATTAGTCACTGGAAAGCCCTCCTTTATGGTTTTTGGTGTTACTTTAATTATAAAGGATAAGGGCTTTCTTTTCTATGATTTTAAGGGATTTTTTCACTTATTAAGTGAAAAGATAGATTTTGGTTTATTGGTATCATAATAAGGATGTTTAATGTTTTTGGTCAAAGCTATGAATATTTAGGAATAATATATCTTTTTAAGATATTTAATTAAAATACTTTTTTAATTTTTAAATTTAATTTCTTTTTGTCTTTTATTTGATTTATAAATAACATCCAAAACCTTTATATTTACAAAAGAATCGTGCGGTTAAACAAAAGGCTGGATATTATTTATCATCGTTTCCAATTATTTCTCGCTTTATCAATAATTTAAATAGGCTAAATTATATTTTTTTGTTCATTTGCTTCTTTAGATTATTGAGAATTCAATATCCAAAAAGATTCTAGAATTATGATATATGATAACTATATTTCCTGTTTTATAAATCCAAAACTGAATTTTTTTTATGGCCCATCTTTTTATCACAATAATATTGCTTTCTATTCTAGATTGTTGAATATTAGTTTAGTTCTAATACCTCATAAAAGGTTTACATGGTTTTTTAAAAGCATTTTAAAAAGTATTATAGGCCACAATACATAAAGATTCGGCGACCATCCATATTAAAATATCTATGCTCAGTTCTTTATCCATATATTTACGTTCTTATACTTTTAAATAAGATAAAAGATGAAATCAAATATATTTATATTTTTAAAAAATATAATAAAAATCCTAAAAACCTGCAGTACTTTCATGTTTTCCACAGGTTTTTGGATTTTAATTATCTATTATTTAATTTTTACTAAATTTTAAATTTAAGGATTAACACTTCAAAAACATAAGAATTGAAGTTTACATGATAGGACAAGTGTCATAAATGTAAATTGACTAAAAACAAATATAATACAATATTTATACCCCAAAAAAGGTATAAATCGGGTCAAACCTAAAGATATCTGATTTCATTGTTTAAATTGATATTTGTTGAATAAACTTTTAACATTTTGACTTAAAGTAATATGAAAAATTAATTTTCGTTGCTACGTTCCTAATTCAGGTATAAATATATTTTTATTTTAAAAAATCAAAATCTCACAATAAATCCAGGTTTAGGAAGTTCTTCAGCTTCAATTACATCAAGTATAGCTGCATTATCTTCTAAATGATAGACTGCTACTTCGCCAATTGGTACTGTCATTGGATCATCTAAACCAGCCACATCAACCATCTTAATTAGCGAACCTCTTTGACCTTTACTTAAATCATCAGCCCTACCAATATTAACTACAAGCCTATCACCTATAAGCTCTAAAACCTGACCTTCTAAAGATGCTATTTCTCCTCTAGCCTCAGAAGGATCCGGCATATTTTCTATAAAATTATTAACAAAATCTTCATTGGCAACATTTATACTTTTGCCTAAAGCTGAATTTGCAAATGAAGAACTTCCAAAGGAAAATCCTTTTAGATCTGATACTGAAAAACCTGTATCTGTCTCACTTCCTACACCTGTAAAAGATAAAAGAATTTCAGCTGTTTCAGTATCTACCATTCTACCTGTATACTCAACATCAACTACTACTGCAGATAAAGTTAATGGCCCTACTTGTATTCCCCCTTTATCACTTATCTCCATTCTATTAACAGTTCCTAAAATAAGAGCTTCTACACCAAGAATTCTCCCTATTTCAGCCGCACTATAATTATCTACCCTTCCAGTCAAACCAAAATCCTGCTCAGTTAACACTTCTTCAACTCTGGTTCTCTCAATTACACTAATTCCTTCTGTTCCAACTAAATCATTAGTTATCTGTTCAGTAATACCTTGTAATATTTCACTCCTTTTAAAATTATATCTGGTCCAGTTAATATTACCGCCCTCAAAAGTTAAAACAGCAATCCTTGTATCTGCTGATGAAACGACCTCTGCGCTAATTAAAGGAAATATCAATAAAATAAGCAGCATTAAAATACTTACACGAATTTTTTTCATTTAACTCACTCCTGTTTTCAATTTCCGGCTTTACCTAGATTGACATCAATCTTATTCATATCCCGACTTATTCTCACACTCATCTCCCAGGACTCATATCCTCCCATATAAATTCTAACCTTATGAATGCCGAGTTCTAAAGGTATTTCAAAAGGAGTATTGCCCACATAAAGACCATCAACTTCTATGCTTGCTCCAGAAGGTGTGGAAGTAAAACTTACCTGCACCTTTTCGCCACTCTCTGAATCAGCAAATTTATAACTATTGATATCCCTCTCAAACTCATTAACAATTCTATTTATAAGATCATCACTTGCTGCCCTAACGTCTATAGAACTCGCACTTTCCCCTTGAAACTCTTTTTTTACATTATATGAGTTGGCCATTTCAATAATTCCAGTCGTAACATTAATTAATCTAATACTGCTTTCCATACTTGCTTTGACACGATACAAAGTGGTGCCATAACCTGAAAATTTTTCCTCATTAATAGATAAAGTATTCAAGGTTCCAGTTATAATATGATCTGCCCCAATTAATTTACCAAGTTCAATTGCAGTTTCTGATTCATCAACAAGTCCTGATAAAGAGAACTTCTGTTCTTCAATAATCTCGCTAATTTTATCTTTTTCTACAACCCTAAATTTATCTGAGTTAGTCAAAAGAGTATTAAGTCTATCCTGAACTGTCTTTTCAATACCTCTGGTCTGATAATAATATTTTCCAATCGAATTTTCAAATTCTATTATTGCTACGGTTCTAACTTCTGCAGCCTGCACATTAATTGATATCAACAATATAAATATCATGGAAAGCGTAAAAACCAACAATTTTTTATTCATAAAAATCAACTCCAAATTTATTTCATCATACTACAATAATTAATCGTTAAAACTAGCCCTAATAATATTACTTGATACTTTCTCTATAGAAAGATCTAAATCCCACCAATTAAGTGCTTCAGCAAAATTATATGTAGGCAGTCCTGTCACCACATCAAAAGTAATTGTATTATTTTCAAAGCCACGCATAAAAACTTCCTCAGTAAGCCTTATAGCTTTTAAACGTCTTTTTAAAAATTCAACATCTAAAAAATTACTTCTGTCAAGAATCACCCTGATAGTATGGCCTGAAGCCGAAACATCTTCAGCTAATTTATTTAATACCTGTTCAGCTATAACCTCCCCTGTTTGGTTAGCTGCATCTAAGATTGCCTGATCCCTCTGGATATGCATACCTTTCTCATTTCCGCTATGACTTGATATTACCTCAGACAAATCTGCATTTAAGACTTCAATGTTCGCCTGACAGCTATAAGTAATAAGCCCTTCATATTCATTCACAAATAGAGATTTAGCTTTTCCAACTACCAGATAAGTTGTATCAAACCAATTACCAAGATCTAAAACATACTGACTATTTCCATCAATAATTTCCTGAAGAAGATTAAGCTGTTGACTATTATCATATATATCTTTGCTAACAATTTCAAAACCACTATTTGATAATCTTTGAATAATTTTATTTTCAACAGGAGAAGGTTGCAATTTATTACCATCTATTTTTGGAATAGCTACAGCCACTCTCGGATTACCTCTCTGCTGAATTGCAAGCTGAAGTGCCTGAAGATCATCTTCAATATCTTCTTCTTTAACGGTCATATTAACAACAACTACAAGCATATTGCCATCTTTTCTTTCTTCCATAATTGAATAATTTGAAACATAACCTCTAGTCTGAGATAAAACAGAATCTTCAATAAGATCAAAATTATGAAGAATAGTTCTGGAATCAATATATCCTCCAAGAACCTGTTCTACCCCTCGACGAATTGCATCAAGAACCGCCTCATCTCTAGCTTTAACTAAATCATCTCTTTGAGCAGCATATCCCTCTATAGTTACTTCTGTCCCATCATCTTGAGCATATAATACTGGAGATAAAAATATTACTAAAAGGATTAGTAAAACAAATATTTTATTATAATGAGAAATAATTTCACCCCTTCTCTTGTTTTATTTATTTAAAATAACCTCTTCAAAATAAGTCTCTTCTGGAAATAAAGCTAAAGCAAAAGCTGCCATCTCAATTGCATCCTCCTGAAAATTATTATTATCCAATAATCTCACCAATTCTTTAAATTCTTGAAAATCATAAGCCCTATATAAGTTTATATCCTCATAATTTAATATTTTATCTAAACTTTCTCTAGCATGATTTTCTTCGCTGATTTCTGAATAATATTTCGCACTTTTAAGCAAAGCCACTAACTGAAAAGATTTATTCTCCGTTTCACTGTAAATTAGATTGAGTCTATTAATTGCCCTATAAGTTTCACCATTATAATGTAAAAAATCTGATTTTAAGATTAAATACCGATAAAAGCCCTGCCCTATTTCAAAATCATGCACCTGATAATTAAGCCCATTAATAGGTGCTTTAATTAAAACAGCTGTCATTCCATTATTCTCCATTGTTTTCTTTTCTTCAATACTTCCTATTGAATAATCAGTCTGATTAGCTAATAAATAATGAGCCAAGTCATATTTAATATCTTTATTATAAGCTATATCAGATAAATCTCTCATTATTTTTTGATGAAATAGCCCTCTAGTCGCTAGCAAACTGGCAGCATCTCCAACACTTTCACTTTGAGCAGATATAATAGCCAGGCTCCACTGTATTTCGTGATCTGAAGTAGTAGTTAAAATTTCTCCAGAAGGAGCCCTATAACTATTAGAAATCAAGCTTCCTTCAATTTCCACAGGAATATCACTTAAAAACTCACCTATAACCTGCTCTTCTTCCCCCGTGCCAATCCAGGCATTAACAGGCAAGGCAAGGCTTACTATAATAAATAAGGCGTTTATCAATACCAGCTTATTCGCTCTGAATATCCTAAATATTTTAGAGCTCTTCAGATGGACTCACCTCACCACTCGGTCCTTGTTCTGTATCATCATCTCCAGATTTATATTCATCAGATAAAATTTCATCATCCGATTCTTCAGATTCAGAATCACTTGCACCTGGATTCTGCATCTGCTCATAAAAATCCTCAGCTTCTTGAGATATATTAGGTAAATATACAGAAATAGCATACATCCAACTGCCATCTTCATATAATTGAGTATTTACACCAGGCGGAAATCTGCCTTCCCTAAAACTCTGATATGCATTTGTCTGTTGAATCTTTGTTGTAAAGGTCTTCTTTGCTTCACCTAATATTTTTCTTTCTACAATTTCACCATTATTATCTCTAATTAACTCATAATCTTGATGCTGAAATTCTCGAGACATCATATATCCACCCTGCCAGGCCATTTCATCCCCTTCAATAATACCTACCATTGCATCCAGAGATCTCATTTGAGCAGCCCTCTGAGCTCCCTGCTTCATAGTAGCTTCAACATTCGGATCATCATGGCTTAAAATTATTTCACTGCCAAAACTAACAATTGCAATTTCTCCAGTTTCTGGAACAGTAATAACTCTACCTCCAAGAGGAGGAACAACCCCATTATTAACCTGTTTTAAAATATAATCTAAACCTTCATTTATAGATGCACTCTGTACTAAACCGCCTGACACATTTGCTACCGCAGCTAAAGTCTTATTTGAAGTAGCTATCGTAACAGTCACAGTCTGTGAGTCCGTATCATCTTTCACATCATATATTACATAACCTCTTAATAGTGCTTCTGTAGCCTGAACTATATCTTCATCATAGTTCTGAGCTATATTTGCAACTGTATCTGTTGATGTAACAACATTATCTATATGTTCAAGCAACTTTTCCTTAGCCATACTTTCTCCACCTCTTAAACCTCTTGCCAGCTCAGCTTTAGCCTTAGTATATGCAATAACATAGGCTAACCTTTTTTCAAGTAATGTAGCATCAGGATTTTCATGAGTCTGATATCTATGACTTCCTCCTGCTAAATATCCAATACCAGATGGAAACTCAACTGTTTTAAAATTCTGCTGTATAAAATCCAATTCCTGATTAGCATGATTAAAACCATCCTGAGCTGTCTCAGCAGTTACAACTCCATTTTCTTCTGCCACTTTCCCTTCAACTTCAGTTGAGCCACCTTCAACCGGTGGTATAAAGTCATCTGCAGATATAGCTAAAGCCTGTTCCCCTCTGCCTAATATCAACACCAATAAAGATAACGAAAGAATAATTACTAAAGTTTTTTTCATCAAATCTCCTCCTGTTATTTGAACGTTTGTTAAATATTTTCTGCCTAATATAATCCCAAACCTTGTCTTTTTTTTATGATTAAAATTTATCTATAAACAAAACATAAAACTAAGAAAGGTGGCTAAAATTATGTCTCAAATTATTATCTGGTTATTATTCTTACACAAATTACGAGAACTTTTATAAAATATCTCTTTGTGCTTCTAACCTGTCAAAACATCATTCCAAAAGTAAATACCCTTTAAAAATGTTAATGAAAGTAACATATTTTTTAGCTCTTGCTAAAGAAGCTATCTCAAAAATTATTAAATTAATTTTGGTGAATTAGCTGGATGATAGTAAATTAAATTATTCCACTAATTTTACAGTTAGTAGTAAAAAAATATAATCACAAAATCAACTGAGGCAATACTGCACATTTTTTAACCAACTCTAAAAACTGTGAACTTAAATTGAAACGTTGGATCAAATTTCAAAAAAGCAAACACTGTTATATCCAATAAAAGACAATATGAGATAGATTAGACTTATAAAATGATGGATTAAAAAATGTAAAATACTTTCTAAACAAAGAGAAGGATTTGCAGGATTGCCTTCTTTATTTAAAAGAAAATATAATGTTGATTCTGTGCCTATCATGTTAATAGTGCGTTCAAATTTTACTTTGGAATTAAAGTATGCGCAAGTAATATTAAAAAATTTTTCAAAAGAACAAAAGTAGTTAATGGTTAAGGACTATCTCTATCTATATTTAATTTTTAACTAATTTAATTTAGATTTTCTGTTTTGTTTATTATATAGATTCATTTATTTAAGTTTTTTTGTTCTAAACAAATAATAAAATTTAGACCTTCCTTTTTACTCATGTGCTTCCCAAAAAATTATATATATATACTATCATATTATATATAATTGTATGATAGTTAAAAGATTCCTTCAAGTATTTTATGTTACTATGTTTTATGGTTATCCCCCAAAAAGGTTAAATATATTTCTTATATAACCAAATAATACCAATGTAATGTCTTTTGCAAATTACTTTTATCATCCTTAAATTAATTAAACTAATTCCCTATAATCCTTTATATGACAGTCTTTATATGATATAATATATTTAGAGATTAAAGCGAAAGGATGGTATGATGTTTGTAAAAAATAGTTACCAACAATTAAGTTTATACGATTCATTTGATGATATGCCTAAATATCTACAGGATTACCTTCGCAACTCCTGGGCTCATACTTTTCAAAAAAATATCTTTCCCGCTATCAATGAAGAACGTTTTGCTGTTTGATACAGTGATAAAGGGTCCAGGCCAAATACTCCTGTTAATATAATTATTAGCAGCCTGATTATAAAAGAACTTTTTGATCTCACTGATGAAAGGCTTGTAGCTAATATTCATCTAAGTATGGAGTTCCAATATGCCTTAAGGTTAACCAGTGAAAAAAGACCTCCTGTCTCTAAAAATACGTTCTTTAACTTTAGAAAACGAGTTAGAGATTACTATCAAGAAAATGGTATAGATTTAACACAGCAAGAAGTTGAAGCTTTAGCAGATATCATTGCCAACCACTTAGAGATCGAAGGTAACAAAGCAAGGGTTGATTGCTTTATGGTATCTTCCTCCGTCCGAGAATTATCCAGAATAGAGCTTGTCTATTCGGTAAATGCCAAGTTCATCAAAATGCTTTCTAAATCATTTGAGGATTTGATACCTGAAGATCTGGAAGTCTATCTTAATAAATCACACCGTAATGATGTCATCTATCGCACCAAAAGTGATGAAACCAAAAGTAAACTAGAAAAACTTTTAGAAGATGCAAAGACTCTTTATGATAAAGCAGTTAGTACTGGCGGTAAAGTTATTGAAACCGAAGAATTCCTTTTACTAAAAAGAATGCTCGGTGAGCAGACTCAAGATGATGATTTTGATAATATTGATCCGAAAGATGGTAAGGATTTAAAATCTGATACTTTACAAAATCCCAGTGATCCTAATGCTACCTACCGGAAAAAATATGAAGCTAACATCGGATATACAGCAAATGTCGTTGAAGTTTTTGATGAAGACAATTCTGTAATAAAAAGTTATGATTTTAAACCCAATATATATTCTGATCAAGATTTTAGTGCTGATACTTTAGAAAAACTGAGTAATGATCAAACCCTAAATGTTAGTATTGATAACCCCTTAAAAATCTTAATGGATGGAGCTTATTATACATATGAACTTGCAAACGAGGCTTTAACTTTAGGTATTAAGTTTATGCCCGGTGAATTAACAGGTAAAAAACCAGCTGCTGATAAAATGACTTATTATGAAAATTTCAATCTGGACTCTAACTTTGAAAATATCGTAAGCTGTACAAATGATATTAAACCTAAGTATCAAGAAAAAGATGAAGATAACAATTCATTTTATGCTATGTTTTCAAAAGAAGCCTGTAATAACTGTCCAAAGCAAAGTCAGTGTAGAATTAAAAGCAATAAAAAACACAATTCAGTTAGTTTTAGTGAAAAACGTTATGAAATGGGCCGACTAAGAAAAACGATGGGTGAAAAAGAATATATTAAAGAATGCAATCAAAGAGCTGGTATAGAAGGTATTCCTTCTGTATTTAGACGTAAATACAATGTTGATAACATGCCTGTGATGGGTGAACTATGTCAAAAAATCTGGTTTGGATTTAAAGTTGCAGCAGTAAACTTCAAAAAGTTGTTCAAAGGATTAAAATTAGCCACCACATAGGACAGGAGAAACATTTTTATCTTCAGATATATTATTTTTCATGATTAAAAATCTATTTACTGGTGAATTACTAAAAAATTTTATTATTAGAGATATTTATTTGGACTTTTTGGGGACTAACCATATACTAACTTGTTCTTAAATATCATAATATTAAGAATATTATTTCCCATTACTTTAAACAATAATTCATTTGGAAAATTTCATATTGTCATACAATTTTTATATTTTATTCATATCATTTGATTTGATCGAAAGTCATCTGCCAATACTTTTTCATATCAAAATATTTGTTTTTCAAACTTTATATAATTGTTTTATATTTTTTTATAACTGAAAAGTTAGTTCCTATAAAAATAAAAAAAGACTCTTATCTAGAGTCATAAATGGCGGGAACGTGTGGGAATCGAACCCACCAAAGGCCGGTCTGCCGACCTCCCATCGGATTTGAAGTCCGAGATGTCCACCATGGACACAGCCGCTCCCTTATGTTTGTATTCAAAAACTATTATAATATATTGATCAAATAATGTAAATTAATCTTTTAAAATTCTTTTCTCTCCTTTTCTAATAGTAATATTTATTTGATCAAAATATTCAAGTAAAGCCAGAGTATATCTCCTGCTACTTGCAAGTAGATCCCTGTATTCAGCTAAGGTTATAGATTTATTTTCTTTTAAATATTTAATCAAAATATTTTCAGCTTCATCTACAGCACTGGCAATAAAAAACAAATCTTCTTTAATATGAATCAATTTTCCTATATCAACTAAATAATTAAATACTTCTTCTCTCTTGCTACCTATTTTAATTATCGTTTCTGAATTAGGAGGCATAAACTTTCTTTCCTTAAATTCATTAATAATTTTCTCTTTTATTTCATTTTCTTTTTTAGATAACTGAACTTTATAATCAAACCTCTTCACATAAGAACCCTTGACTTTTATTTTTCTTTTCTT
>DATFJG010000022.1:0-28713 GCA_035269305.1 Clostridia bacterium | reverse complement strand
CCAAATTACTAATTAATCAAGAGACTGGATTAGTTGAAAGAATAGATATTTCTAGTGGTGGTTCAGATGCAGCTGCTGCAGCGATTGATATTGATGTTACACTTAAAATTACTTGCTGTCCTTTAAAAGCAACTTTAATTATTAGTTTCTAAATTATATATAAAAAATAGGTGTTTATTTTCTAAACACCTATTTTTTTATGTCTACTCATATATTTTCAATCTTTTTCCCATTGGCATAAATTCTTTTTCCCCTGCTTCTGTAAGAATCTTACCAAAAGGCATTTGTGCCACAAGTTTCCAATCTTCATTAATATCCCACTCTTCATATACTCTATCTTTAATAACTTCCGTATAGTGTTGTAATGAAGCACCTAAATCTTCTGCTCTTAAACTTGTCCAAATAATGTATTGTAACATTCCAATTGAATGTTTTGACCAAACTGAGAAATTATCACTGTACAATGGAAATTTCTTTTGTAAGTCCTTAACTGTTTTCATTTCTTCAAAGAATAACACTGTGCCATGACCTGCTTTAAAACCTTCAACTTTTTCCTTTGTTTTTGAGAAGTTTTCTTCTGGTACTATTTTTTCCAATTCTTCTAAGGTAATGTCCCAAAACTTATTATTTTCTTCATTTAGTAACAAAATAACTCTACCATTTTGTGAATTGAAAGCAGTTGGTGTATGCTTTATGCTATGTCTAATAATCTCTTTAATACGTTCATCATCTATAGGACTTTCGGCTCCAATATCATAAATACTACGTCTTTTTTCTATTGCTGTAAATAATTCTGTCATATTTAGCACTCCTTTTTTCTTACATCTTACTTAACTTCTTTAACTTCGCTATTAAAAGATTCTTTTCCCCTTCTGCTAATCCTTTAAATAAATCATCTAAAAATTTTTCGTGATCAGGGAAAATCTCAGCGATTTTTCTTTCACCTTTTTTAGTTAGGTGAATATAGAAAATTCTTTTATCATTTGTACACTGTTTTCTTTCAACAAAATTCTTTTCAATTAATTTATTAATTACATATGTTATTGTTCCACTTGTCACAAGAATTTTTTTAGCTATCTCTTGAATCGGTTGGTCACCTTTGTGATAGAGAAACTCTAAGACACCAAATTCACTTAGTGTTAAACCAAAGCTTTTAACATTCTTTTCAATTTTACCAAATGCATTGTTATAACCTCTTGCCATAGCAATAACTAACTTTAAATTTGTTTTACTCATTTCATCAACAACCTTTCTTATTGGTTTAATTATACTAAAATAATATCTTGAAGTCAAGATATTATTTTAAAAAAAGGCACCATTATATATTAATGATGCTGTTAGCTTCTGCAATTAAGTATTCAATTAATAATCTATTGCCAGTTCCTGTTGTTTTAGATCGCTTATCAGTAGCAATAGAAATCTCCATTAGTTTTCTTAACTGATGATAATTGATTTTTTTACATTGATTATATGCTTTCTCACCGGCATAGGGATGAATACCAATGGTTTTACTTGCAACTTTTGCCGTAAGTCCACTTTCCGTAAGAATTTTAATTTTAAAAATTGTTCTAAATTGCTTAATAATCATAAATAATACGAGTATTAATGGTTCTCCTTTTTCATCCATTAGATTAAGAATATTTAAAGCCTGTTCAACATTACTATTAAGCAAAGCATCCGTTAATAGGAAAATGTTATTTTCAATAGGTTGTTCTACAAATTTATCAATAACTTCTCTCGTAATTTCCTTTTTATCTGAATAACCTATTATTTTTTCTAATGATTGAGTTATATAATAAAGATCAATGTCTGAGTTCTTGTTAAGATAACCATATGATTGAATCAAATAATTAAGGGTTTGACTTTTTATTTTTTTATCATGGTCCGATAAGTATTTATTGATCCATTTATTCAGTTCATTATTATTTAGTTTTCTAAACTCTTCTATCCTACTATGCTTTTTTAAGGCTTTATACATTTTTTTTCTTTTATCAATATTACGGGCAAGAAAAATCAAAACACTACTTTCATTTGGTGATTTCAAGTACTTTTTTAATTGATTGATACCTGTATCATCTAATTCTTTATTCATTTTATCTACGTTGTTAACAACTGTAAATGTATGATCACCCATAAATGGTAAAGTTTCTAAATTTGATAAAATATCTTCTATTTCATTTTTTTCCCAATCAAGTAATTTAACATTAAAATCACGATAGACAGGATCAACTTGGTCAATTAGATAATTAATTAAATTATCTATAATATATTGTTCTTCTCCATGAAATAGATAAGTGTTATCAAACTCACCATTATTGAATTCTTTTATTAGCTTTGTATAATACATTTCATCACTCCATTACTGTTGTTTCTAGTTCTAATGCTTCATCTAATTTAAAAATTATACAACCATTTAAATCATTTCTTAGTATCTCTGAATTAAAAGATTTGTACCTATCCAATACGTTGCTATCTGGATGACCATAGTTATTTTTTCCTACCTGAATAATTGAATATTTTGGTCTAACTTTTTCAACAAACTCATTTGTTGAAGATGTCTTAGATCCATGATGAGGAACTTTTAATAAATCATAATTACTATCTAATTTTTTAACTAGCTCCATCTCTAATGCTTTCTCTATGTCTCCAGTAAATAGCATTTTATATTTTTTATATGTGACATCTAGAACTAATGATTGATTGTTTTCATCAAAACTCTTATCTATTGGGTTCAAAACATTAAATTTTATTTTATCATAGATTATTTGATCTCCAGACTCAAGTAATATTACTTCTGTGTCTATTAAACTCTCTTGATACTTTTTTAGATCCCTTGCAATCATTGAATATTTAGGAATAAACAAGTATTCGATTTTATGACTCAACAATAGATTTTCTAAACCACCTATATGATCCCTATGATTGTGTGTTAAAAATAATAAGTCAATATTTTTAATTGAATTTTTCAATAATATATCTCCAATTAAATTATAACTGTCATCTCTCCCAGTATCAATTAATACTTTATTTTTTCTTGGTGTAGAAATAAAAATGCTATCGCCAGAATTGACATCATAAAAATAAACTTCAATCCCTTTATTCATTAAAATGCCACTATATAGAATAATTATACCCATTAAAAGAGAATATATAATACACCTACTGTCAAGTTTTTTTACCTCATAAACTAGTACTAAAATAAAAACAAGAAAAATAATCAAGATAATTTGACCATTATCAAAACTAGGCAGAAGGATTCGAAGAAATTCTAGTGAATTTAAAAATTCTACGGTGTTAAAAATGAGTTTAATGACTTCAGTAATCAAAATTGTAAGTAAGCCTATAGGGTACAGAACTATATTTAAGAGTATTAAAGCATAAAGAAAGACTACAATAATATTTATAGGGATATTAATTAATAATGTTGCAAAATTTATTTGATTGAAAATATGTATATTAATTAAAGCAATAATTATTTGCACAGATAAAACAATACTTATGAAGCTTGGTAAAAACCGGTCTAACTTATTATAAAAAAATGCAATACTAAAAATTGCTCCAAATGATAATAAGAAACTTACAGAATAGATGCTCATAGGATTTATGAGAATAATAACAATACTTAAAAAAGATAAAAAATTTAAGGGGTCTAATCGTCTGTCTAAAAGATAAATAGTTTCTAAAAAAATTATCATTAAAAAAGCGCGTATAGATGATATCTTAAATCCAGTAATGGCAAGAAATAATAATAAGAGTAGATTAATTATTATTAATTTGTTTATTTGATTTATCTTAAGTTTAGTTAATAACCACTGTAATATCAAAAAAATGATACCAAAGTGTAAACCCGAAACGACTAGGATATGGCCTAATCCTACGTTATAAAATGCTTCAAGATCTTCAATAACAAATGATCCTTTATCACCATAAATAAATCCTTTTATAAATGCTAAAGATTGTCCTGAATAGACTTGTTCAAAATGATTTGATAATCGATTTCTAAAATGATAGATGCTTCTTGAAATCGAAAAACTATTGCTTTGAACATCTAAAATATTATTAGCATTTAGATTTGCAATATAATCAATGCCTTGTGATTTTAGGTAGTGTCTATAATTAAAAAGATTTGGATTCGTATTTTGAAAAGGCATCTTTGGTGTTACTTTTATAATAATATCATCACCAATTAAGCCTAAGTATTCTTCATTATATTTTATCAATACTTTATGTCTAAATTTTTCTTTCGAATCTCCTTTAATTATATTATTAGTCTTTAAAATAAATGTGTCTTCATTATTAATACCATACTCTAAAACTCGACCAGATAGTATCACTTCTTGATCAAAACTTATCTCTTGATCATTAATTGTATGAACTACGAAAAATGAGAATATTAAAGCAAATAGGGAAACAATTAATGTTTTTTTATCAACTGTAAAAACCAAAATCAATGTCAAGGTTGAGGTTGCTAAGAAAGCCATTGTATAGGAAAAAGTCAACATAAAAAAAATGTCCACAATTATTAGTATAAGCATTATCAAAAAAGGTCTTTTCATGTCTTCACCTCAATGATATCTTATATTAATTATTGTGAACAATCCATTTTTATTTTAATTATGTTATAATACCTATCTATTGTAAGAGCTTCTGAATAGATTTCTGTTTAAACAATGCGATCATAATTGGATAAGCAATTATACCGCCACCAACTGCTTGAATGATATTTGGAACAATTGATCCAAGGGCACCCGCGTATGAATATAAAACTACTGAAGTAACAAAATAGCCACCAACCATTATTGATCCTCCGATTAATAATGCTAGTAAAAATTTGCTGATTAGAGCTTTAGATGAACCTGAGACGTTTTTTACACCTCTAAATATTAAAGCAAACACTAATGCATCCAAACCTTTGATTAGTAAACTAGGTAAAGCCCAAACAGCATAACCACTTAGTAGATCGGCTAAAAACGATCCAAATCCAGCTGCTATAGGGCCATAAACAGGACCGAGGAATATACCACTAAGATATACTAAAGTGTCCCCTAAATGAATATAACCATTCGTAGCAAGTGTTGGTATTTTAAATGCCATAGTAGCAACTGCTACTAAGGCAGTGAATAAAGAAACGATCACTAATTTTTTTGATTTTGAATTTTCCATTTTTCCCCCTTTTTATTTTGCTTAATACAATTATAACACAAGGGGTACAATTTTCAAATTGTTTTTTAATGTCTGTTATTATAAAAATTTTCTATAAAATCTATCTCTTTGTCTGATATATGATAATCTAGATAAATCAACTGATTTAGTTTATCAAATAACTCATTACTAAAGGCCTTAGATAATCTTTTGGATACTTCAATAATAGCCTCTTCTTGGTTTAATTTTTTGATTAATAAATGTTTTAAAGGCGTTGCATATAGTTCTAACATATTTCCTTTTTTCTTACCAATATTTGATAAATAAAGATAAAACAACTTAGAGTTCAGCAAACCCAGTAAAGCAAATAATGGAAACTTTAATAGTAGCTTTTTCGATGTAATATAGTATATATCTGCACTACCATAAAAAGATTCGCTACTATAGGCAAATATATTGCTTCTACTTCTTTGAGGCACTACAATTTTTTCTTGTTCAAAGATATTTTTATCTCTTGCCCATTGTATTTCAAACCATTTTCTACTACCAGTTCTTACTTCTCTTCTCTCCTGTAGTATCTCTTTATAAGGTAATAAATGACTTTTTAGCAGTTCATCTAGTTCTACTGATTGATCAATATATAATATCCTTTTATTAGTGTTTTCATTAACAGAAAATTTATTGATATCAGAATTTTTATAAAAATGTTTTACATAATTTTTTTCTTGAAATATAGTACTCTTTTCTTTATTCATGACGTATATTGGATCACCAATATTAATATTATATAAATCAATACACCCTTGTGAGAGTTTTTTATTATAATTATATTTAGAGACCCGATCTGCTCCACTCACTAACCCTTGGTTCACATTAAAAAAGTCCATTAATTGATAGTCAGATTGGTTTTTTATTTTTTTAATAATTGAAAAGTGATTTTCATTAATATATAGCTGAATTTCATTTCTTTCATTAAATAAGAATTCCTCATCGATAAAGCATTTATTCGTACAACTATCAATAAGATTTATAAAGGCTTCAAAATTATTAACCACCCTTTTCTCCTCAATTGTTCTCAAAAGCATTTTAGTATTTTCATCCTTATTCTTGCGATAAGTAAAGATTAAATTATGTTGCCCCCGAGCATCTTCAAATATATTATATTCATTAAAATTTATTATTTCAATAAAATGTCCGTTATCTTTCAAAAAATTCCTTAGTTTTTTTGCACCATCAGCAGTAATGAAGTAGTTAGTTGTTAGATAAATTAAAACACCGGATGTATTCATTACATTAATACCCCTATAGATAAAGTAATAAAAAAGATCCATTTTACCTTCATAATAACGTTGACCAAATCTAGATTTTTTAATATTATTGAATAGCTTTTTATTGCCTTTTTCTCCTAAATATGGGGGATTACCAATAACAATATCATAGCCACTTTCTGGTATTGATTCATCAAAGTTCTTGCTAGAAATAACATCTAAATTATGCGTATTAATTAAAATAATTTCTTCTCTACTTTTCGGCTCAAAATAAATATTTAACTCAAGCAGTAATGATTTAATTGCTAATGCGTTGATATCATATGCATGTACATTCTTTGAAATCTCTTTTAAAAACTTCCTTGATTCATCAAAGTTATTTACTAAAAGTATCTCTTTAACTAGTTTTATATAGTTGATTAAAAATATGCCACCACCACAGGATAGGTCTGCAACAGTCAAATCCTTAAAAACATTTAGGATAATATCTTTTTCATTTTTATTAAGCTTATATTTTCTACTATAAAAAATACTAGCCAATCGTTGATCCGATAAACTAGTATTATTTTTAAAATACTCAAATAGAGCCTTTGATACCATATATTTAGCAATATAATCCGGTGTGTAAAAACTACCAGTATTCTTTCTTTTGCTCTCTAAAATAAAACTATCAAAATTTTTAGTTATTTTTTTAGACTGATCATTAGATATTTTCAGATTAAAAGTTTCTTCAATACAATTAATTGTTAAACCAGACTTTTTAAATAATAATTTACCTAAATTATTTATATACTGCTTTTCATTAATCATAAATCTCCTACTTTTTCATTTTATTATATTTTCCAAACTCAACGGATTCTACAGAATCAATAGATTTAACAATCTCATCTACAAAAATATCGATATCCGGAATAGATACATCAACACCCTTCTTTTTTAAATACTTCATGATTGAAACCAAACGAATCCCATAGTCATTTGGATTTCTAAAATACGGATGTGATAAAATCATCTCTTTAATATTTTCTCTATTAATTTCATGTATTTTAAGCATACGCTCAGTATCTATTTTTGACTCAATATTATTTAAATACTCTTTCAGTATTTTTTTAGGATTGTCGTGTTTGATTAGAACTTCTTTAATATCATCTATGACATTATTTAAGTTCACACCGCTCGAGACGGCAGGACCATCTTGGTTCTTATTTGTCATTCGCTTCACCTTCCACTAATTAAATCTTCAATATTTAAAACTTCATCTTTTAATTTTATAACATTATCCGATAAAACGTCTTCAATAATTAAGTTTGCTTGATCTAATTCTTCTTGACTTCTACATTCTACGTTGAATTTATCATTAATTATTTCAATTTCAGCTAATAAAAGATTGTCTTCATAAAGTTCATAAATTTCATTCTTAAACTCATCCGTTTGAAAAATAAATGCTTTAGATGAATTTATTGCTAATTTAAAACTATCTGAACTAAGAATTTTATATTTAGATTGATAAACATAATATTCTTCATCTTCAAAAACCGATTTGATTTCAACATCTTTATAGATCATTAAATACTTATAAATAATAATTGAATTTTTTTGAATAAACTCACCAATGGCCATGTCTCGATTTTCAGAATATATTTCATTATATTTTTTTAGTATTGCTTGCTTTATTCCTTTTTCTGAAGACTCAGCCCATTTTTCAATAACATCAATAATAATATTTGAATGGTCATAATTAATAATTCTTGCAATAATTGGATTTCTATCAATTCTTTCTTCATTCTTTATATCATAATCTTCTCTAGTAAATACATCCTTTAAAAACTTTCTTTGATCCGTTTCAATTACGGTAAAAACAGAAAAAGTAGAGTTCTCAATAGCCTTTAATAAAGAAACTTCCACTTCATTTAAATTATTGTTTTTGTAATATTCTTCAATAAAAGAACTACCATTTTCAAATTTATAATCAAAAACTAACCAGTTATTGAATCCAATTTCTATAGTACCATCTGGTAATCCTTTCATATATAGTTCATATGCTTTTTTTACTTCGTCAGAATACTCTCCTTCAGAAGTAAATAATAGTAATTCATCTAATATTTCTTCAATTTTAATTTCGATAGTCATTATTAATACCCCTCACTTAAGACTATATTATTATATACTACATTAGTTTAATAGTCAAAGCCATCATGTATTAAGATTGTAGATGCAATCTCCAATAGATCCAAGGTTTCAACATCAAAAGAATCCTTGTCTAGAACTAATCCAATTTCAGTACAGCCAGCAATAATAACTTCTGCCCCTCTTGAAATGACTTTTTCGCCAGCTTCAACTAAAAGTTTTCTAGCATATTCTGGTTCCCCGCCACTTTTAATTCCTTTTTCTCCATAAATTGCTTTCATTACATTTTTTTCTTGTATTTCTTTGGTTGGATAAACAATTGTATAATCCTTTAAGTATTGATTAAACAATTCTGTTTTGATGGTCCCAGTAGTTGATAGTATACCAACCTTTCTTATATTCGGATAATATTTTTTGATATATTCAACAACTTCTTCGATAATATTTATAATTTTAAAACTAACACTTTCTTGGACTGCCTCATAAAAATAATGTGCTGTAATACATGGGATACAAGCCACATCAACGGATAACTTATCTAAATTTTTAGCCGTTTGAATTAAATATGGTGTTGGGTCTTCGCCATTATGTAATATCGCCTGTGTGCGATCTGGTATTTTAACATTAGAGTCTATTATTACTCGAAAATGGTCTTGGTCTTTTTTCGCTTTAGTATTTTTTATTATTTTTAAGTATAAATCTGCTGTTGCTTCTGGTCCCATACCACCAATAATCCCAATTATTTTATCATTCACAATGTACCTCCATTTTTCTCTCTTCTAATCATTATAACATAGTGAGGATTTGGAACCAAATCTAAATCTTTTTTGAAAATATTCTACACGAAAAAATCCACATATTAAATATTTCAATATGTGAAGTAAAGTTCTTTATGTTTTTTAATCTAATTTTCCCATGTACTTTTTATCACTGCCAACTATATGATTCATTAACCAATCCAGTAACATGTTGTAAATTTCTAAAGCCACTTTTCTTTCATCTTTACCTAATTTGAAACCTGAAAGTTTTTCTTTTACATTTTCTACAAATATCCGATGAAGTTCTTTATGCTCTTCAGCCAAAGGATAACTCTTTTGATCAAAAACTTTCTCTTCCGTCTCAAAATGATAAACAGTATAATCTACTAATTCACTGAAAAGTACATTTAAACGATCATATAATAAATCATTATGAATGGATTTATCTTTGATAAGAAATTCTACATCATTTAATATTTCAATTAATTTAATATGTTGTTCATCAAAAACTTTATATCCTACAGAAAATTTCTCATTCCATTTTATCATTTTTACTCCCCTTGTTAAGTATCCTAATTCAATTCATTAGTATATTTCTGGTCTGCACCTTGAATATGACTTAATAACCATTCTTTTAGATAAGCATCTGTTTTTGAAACAATACCCCTCAAATCTTCATCCAGAACAAGATTGGCTAATAATTCAGTAATTTTCATAAAAAACCGATGATGCAATTCTTTATGTTCAGCTGTATGCTTATAATCATATTTTTCAAATAATTCTTCTTCAGATTCGAAATGATATTCAGTGTAATCAAGTAATTTTGATAAAACGTCACTGATTTCAACATAAAGTTTTTCATCACCAATATCATCATTATTCAATAACGGTTGAATTTCATTTATAATACTAATTAGCTTTTTATGTTGATCATCGAATTCCTCATAACCAACAGAATACTCTTCTCTCCAAGTAATCATTATCCACCTGACCTTCATATAAGACTATAGTTATCTAATTAAACAAACACATCTAGAATCTATTCTAGATGTGTTAAATAAATTATAACATAAAATTTACATTTTTCATATATTTAATGTTCATGGGATAATTGACTTGGTTCAAACCCTTCTAAACCTTTATATTCTTTTCCAGTTTTTTCTGCATAATCATATATAGCTACTTTTAAAGCATCTTCAGCAAGTACAGAACAATGAACTTTTACAGACGGCAAGCCACCTAATTGCTGAACAACATCTTTATTTGTTAATTCAAGGGCTTCTTCAATCGTCTTACCAATAACCATTTCTGTCGTTACACTTGATGAAGCAATTGCGGAACCACAACCGAATGTTTTAAATTTACAATCAGTAATCACGTCATTTTCAACTTTAATATATATTTTCATGATGTCGCCACATTGTATATTACCAACTTCACCAACACCATCAGCATCTTTAATTTCTCCAACATTTCTAGGGTTTGAGAAATGATCCATAACAATATCTGTATATAACATAAATTTCCCTCCTAAGCATTATATAGCGGAGACATAGCTCTCAATGTCTTAACTATTCTAACTAAATTCTCAACAATAAAATCAATATCTTCCGGTTCTGTAAAATCACCAATTGTTAATCTTAAAGATCCATGTGCAATTTCATGACCCAAACCAATTGACATTAGTACATGAGATGGTTCAAGTGCACCAGTTGTACATGCCGATCCACTGGAAGCAGCGACGCCAACAGCATCTAACATTAATAATAAAGCCTCTCCCTCTATATATTTAAATGCAACATTTACATTTCCAGGATGTCTATTATCTCTTGGTCCATTTAACTTAACTTCATCTATTGAACCAAGTATTTTATCAATTAATTCATCTCTTAGTTTACTTAACTTTTCAACATGTGCTTGTAGATCACGTTCTGCAATCTCACATGCTTTTGCAAAACCTACTATTGCAGGTATATTTTCGGTTCCTGCTCTTTTCTTTCGCTCTTGTGCACCACCATCAATAAAAGGTATAATTTTAACACCTCTTCTAATGTATAAAGCACCTATCCCTTTCGGCCCATAAATTTTATGTGCTGAAACAGACAATAAATCTATATTAAGTTCTTCAACATCAATAGAAACATTACCTAATGCTTGAACGGCATCTGTGTGAAACACAATATTATGTTCTCTAGCAATGGCTCCAATTTCTTTAACAGGTTGAATCGTTCCAATTTCATTATTTATATACATAATACTTATTAAGATAGTATCCTCACGAATGGCATCTTTTAATACATCTAAATCTACATACCCATCTTCATCAACATCTAAATAGGTTACTTCAAAGCCTTCTTTTTCTAATGCTTCACATGTATGTAATACTGCATGGTGTTCAATTTTTGATGTAATGATGTGTTTACCTTTAGCTTCATGAGCTTTTGCTATACTTTTAATCGCCCAATTATCTGATTCAGATCCACCAGATGTAAAATATATTTCATTTGTTTTTGCACCAATAGTTTTAGCAATTATCTCTCTACTTTCAGTTAACTTTTCGTTAGCATTCTGACCAAAAGTATGTAAACTAGAAGCATTTCCATATACTTCACTAAAAAATGGCATCATTGAATCTAATACTTCTTCTTTTACTGGTGTTGTCGCAGAATAATCTAAATATCTTCTTTTCATAATTCACCACCTATAAATCCGTAACTAAGTCTCTTATTTCAAGTTTATTTTTATCTTCTATCATATCCTTTAAAGAAATATTTGCTGTAACTTTATTTAATTGGTCAGACATTTCCTTATATAATAATCGTGTGACACAGTAACTAGTTTTTGCACAACAATCATCAATCACACAATCTGAAAGAATAATTGGTCCTTCTAAAACATCAAATACTTTTTTTACAGTAATCTCTTCTAAAGGGCCGTTTAACTTATATCCACCATAAGCGCCTCTAACACTGACAACTAACTCGGCTTTTTTTAGTTCTAACATAATTTGTTCAAGATAGTTTAATGGTAACCGTTGTCTTTCGGCAATCACCGATAAAGAGATTGGCTTTCCCTTTGAATGTTGGGCTATATCAAACAATACACGTAAACCATATCTTGCTTTTGTCGATAGTTTAATTGGAATCACCTTCTTCTTTTTAATCCTTACCCCTGAACTCAAGTTTAATTATACTAATCCTTAGTGCTCTTGTCAAGTTTAAAAAATATATATTTTATTAAGTATAGAAACCTTTTTTCCGATATAATGAATAAGAGGTGATTTTCATGGACTCAAGTAATTATAGTGAAATGTATAAATTAGTAAAAAAAGCTAAAAGATATGAAAAACAAGGTCTCCATAGTAAAGAACTGGAGATATACGAAACAATACACCAAAACTATTTGCCAAATAGTTCTAATCTTTATAAACGACCAGCGATTTTATATGAAAAAAAAGGCGAGTTTCATAAATCCCTGAAGCTTTGTAAAAAAGCTGTCGAATTAATTGAAGCAGATAAAATTTCTGGAACAAAGAAAACCTTTGAGAAAAAAATCGAAATTCTTAATCGAAAACTAAAACAAACCTCAAGCAAGCCAAAAGAACATAAAAAAAACTATCCTAAAATAAGTATCGGTGCTTTAATTATAATTACTATTTTTGCTGGTCTATTTTATTATGCTTTAAATAAAGACAATACTTATGAAGACATTCAAGTTGACCTAAGCGAAATGAAACGTATGAGTTCTTCTTCTACAGATGATAAGACTACTGAACCGCCTGCCTACCCTATTACTGAAACAATGGTTTCCATTACTAGGACTGCAATTAGTTCGGAACCTGAGGTTATCAATAGCGTAATTATTTCAGATAATACTGCCATAGGTTTAGGTATTCTAGTAAAAGAACAAACCACATATTCTGATAGTAAAAAACTGGCTACTCAGTTCATCAAGGCATTAGCATCAGCAGGTGCTAATGAGTATGATTTATCACCGCCAAGAATGTCAAGTTATGGCGAGTTGTATGATTACTACTCTGTATATGTATCCGTAGGCATTTCAAATAAAAGTGAAGACATAATTCTAAAAGCTTATAAAATTAAAGGTGGAAATGAACTGAATTTTAAATAAAAAAAGTCTTATTCATATGAATAAGACTTTTTTTTATTATAATTCTTCCGCTACTTCTTCAGCTTTTTCTGCTACTTCATCAGCGGCGTCTTCGATATTTTCTTCAATTTCTTCAGTTTTATTCTTAATCTTAGGAACAATTTTCTTACCTTTTTTTATCGCTTCATCTTTTAACTCAGAACTTTTACTCTTAATATCTACAATAGTTTCTTTACCAGATTTTGGAGCTGCTAATAACCCAATTAAGGAACCGATTGATAATCCAAGTAACAGACCCTCAAAAAATCTTATAAAACTCCACTTTCTTAATTCCTCTTCATGTCTTTGTTCAATACTTTTTGTAAATAAACTCATATAGTCTCCTCTCTACTAAATAAACTAGTTCATTAATGACTTAATAACATTATACCCAAAAAACTAAATTAATAACAAGTAATTTAATATTACTTTTCGAATTATGGGTTTCAATTACATTGATAAATGATATAATAACTATAACAAAGATTCATTGTATTTTATTTTTTAAATTAGAAAGGAGTTTCAAATGAATTATATTCTATTAGCAAATGGCTTTGAAGAAATTGAGGCAATTTCAGTTATTGACATTCTAAGACGAGCAGAAATTGATTTAAAAGTAGTTTCAATTAATGAAACTTTAGAAGTTGTAAGTGATCGAGACTTAAAAGTATTAGCTGATATAACCATTGATGAGGTTGATAAAGAGCAACTTCATTCCATAATACTACCAGGAGGCAGCGGTCATAAGAATCTAGAAGCTTCTGAAAAAGTAATTGAATTAATAAAATACGCATATGATCAAAATAAATATATTTTTGCTATCTGTGCTGCTCCAAGTATTTTAGGAAAAATTGGATTATTAGAAGGGAAGGAAGCAACTGCTTATCCTGGCTTTGAAAAATATTTAAAAGGAGCAAACATTTCATCAGAAGACGTATGTGTTGATGGTAAAATAATTACTTCCAGAGGCCCTGGAACTGCTCATAAGTTTGCTTATAAAATCGTAGAAACACTTGTAAATAAAAACTCAGCTAATGAACTACAAGAAGGCATGCTATTTAATTAACTAACTGATAAAGGAGCTAAAATGAACTATCCAATTTTAGAAGTTGACTATAATAAAATTTTTCATAATGCATCTCAAATGAAAAAACGTTGCGATAAGTATAATGTATCAATTAGTGGTGTGATCAAAGGAATGAATGGAACCTTTGAAATTGCAAAGGCCTTTACTGAAGCTCAGCATAAGTATCTGGCAAGTTCTAGATTAAGAGAACTTAAAACTATTGCAGATTCTGATTTAGATATTCCTTTAATGCTCATTAGAATTCCTATGTTGAGTGAAATCGATGAAATGGTACAGTACGTAGATATAAGCGTCAACTCTGAATTAGAAATCATCGAAGCAATCGAAAAATCATGTATAAAATTTAATAAGAAACATAAAATCATCTTAATGATGGATCTAGGTGATTTACGAGAAGGTTATTACTCAGAAGAGGAAATTATTGAAGTCGCAAAGTATATTGAATTTCAGTTAGACCATGTTGAACTATATGGCATAGGTACAAACTTAAGCTGCTATGGTTCTGTTATGCCTACTACAAATAATATGACTAGGTTAGTTGCTATTGCAGAAACAATTGAGAGTCTTATTAATCGAAGGCTTGATGTAATATCCGGCGGGGCTACAACATCTATTCCTTTACTGTTAGCAGGAGATATGCCTAAAAGAATCAATAACTTAAGAATAGGTGAAGGTATACTACTAGCCGTTGATTTGCAGGATTTTCATGGTCTAGACATGAGTGATTTTTATCAAGATACTATTGTACTAAAAGCTGAAATTATCGAAATAAAAATTAAAGACTCTTATCCCGTTGGCAAATTATCAATTGATGCTTTTGGCAACAAACCCACATATACTGATATCGGCAAAAGAAAAAGAGCCTTACTAGCCCTTGGCAAAAAAGATATTGGTAGCCATGAAAAATTAATTCCCATAGACCCTGGCATCAAAATAATTGGAAGCAGTAGCGACCATCTAATTATTGATATTAATGATGCGGAAAAAGATTATAATATTGGTGATATTATTTCTTTTAGATTGTATTATCCAGCTATGTTATACAGCAGCCAGTCCCCAGATGTAAATAAAAAAATAATAAATTTACCTAAAAAAAGATAGTGGCTAAGCCACTATCTTCTTTATTTTGTATTATTTAGTCATCAACTTTGATATTTGATTAGCAAATTTCTTAGGGTTCTCTATTTCTAAGCCTTCCATAATCAATGCTTGATTTAATAATAGTTCAGTATATTCTTCAATGAGTTGTGAAGATTCATCCTTCTCATATGCATCCTGTAAAATTTCAAAAACTTTATGATTAGGATTAATTTCTAAAATTTTCTTTGACTGCATCGGCATATCTTGCATCTTTTTTAATAACTCTTCGGTATGAAGGGAAATACCAGAACTATCAGTTACTAAACAAACTGCAGAGCTTTTAAGTTTATCACTGATGAATATCTCATCAACTTTGTCATCAAGTATTTCCTTCATTCGATCTAATAAACCACTATTTTTTTCTTTAATATCCTTTACTTCATCACTGATATTTTCTGTATCACTTTTATTTAAAGAAACTAATGACTTACCGTCATATTCATCTAAGAAATTAATCATAAACTCATCTACTGGGTCTGTAAAGAACAATACTTCATAACCTTGGTCTTCTAATTTCTCTAATTGTGGTAAATCCATAGCTTTTTCTTTGTCCATGGTTACAAGATAATAGATCTTCTCTTGCGCCGTTTTCATGCCTTCGACATATTCTTTCAATGTTTTTAATTTATCTTTAGATTGGTTTGTATAGAACATTAAAAGGTCTACTAGTTGATCTTTTTTATGTGGGTTTTGATAGATACCATTTTTGATAGCTATACCAAACTCTTGCCACCAATTCTCATAGTCTTCACGATTTTTTTCTAAATTACTTTTTAATTTTCTAATAACCTTTTTTTCTAAGTTCTTACCAATTTTATTTATTAATCGATCTTTTTGAAGTAATTCTCTAGAAATATTTAAAGAGAAATCAGGCGAATCAACAATCCCTTTTACAAAACCTAAATATTCTGGCAATAAATTATCAGCATTTTTCATAATAAATACTTGTTTACTATATAAATCTACACCTGTTTTTTCATTGCTTTGTAAGAAGTTCATTGGCGTTTTAGCAGGTATGAATAACATTGCATTGTAAGCTACCATACCTTCAGCTTTTGTATGGATAACATCAAAGGGATCAGTAAAATCATTGAACTTAGATTTATAGAACTCATTGTACTCTTCTTCTTCTATATCATTCTTAGACTTTCTCCACAGTGGTGTCATTGAATTAAGTACCTTATTTTCAATAACAGTTTTCGTAGCATATTCTTCTTCTGAATCTTCATCAGGTACTTGCGATTCAATATCCATTTTTATTGGAAATGGTATATAGTTTGAATGGGTTTTAACAAGGTTTTGAATACGATAGGTATCTAAGAACTCTTCAAATTCTTCTCCTTCTCTTAGATGTAATATAATCTTAGTTCCTGTTTCATCAATATCTTTTTCTTCTAAAGTATAGTTTTCTAAGCCTTCTGAATGCCAGTAAATTCCTGGATGATCGTGTTTTTTCGTATAGATTTCTACTTCATTCGCAACCATAAATGAAGAATAAAAACCTACGCCAAATTGACCAATAATTTCTAAAGCATCGTCTTTCTCTTGTAATGCTTTTACAAAGTTTTCAGAACCTGATCTTGCTACAGTACCAATATTTTCAATAACTTCATTTTCACTCATTCCAATACCATTGTCTTCAACAGTTAATGTTCTTTCGTCTTCATCGATTGAAATGTTAATGATTAATTCTTGGTTTGAATCCATCTCTTTGTTAGATAATGATTCAAATCTTTTTTTGTTTAGCGCATCAGATGCATTAGAGATTAATTCTCTTAAAAAAATCTCTTTATGAGTATATATTGAATGAATCATAATATCTAACATTTTCTTTGTTTCCGTTTGAAAAGAATGTTTCTTTTTATTTTCCATATCTACCTCCACTATTCAACTATATAAACTAACTTTTTAACCACTCTAAATTATAACATAAAATTATACTACATTTCAAATTGAAATTAAATCAAAAGCCAACTAAATAAAGAGTCTAGTTGGCTTAATCATTAATTACCGAAATGTAGAGATGTTGTTGCCGTTTCATTAAAATCCTTTTCAAGATATCTATGTACGTCTTCAATAGGAATAATATCGGCATTAGAATTTTTAATTAAAAATCTAACAACTTGTTTGATTTGATGCATATCAGTATTTTTATCAAAATATGATTCTATTTCTATTTCTATTAAATACAATAATACTTCTAAATTTTCTTTAAATATCTCAAAACTCTTTGCTTTGTAGAAAAATATATTTATTAGATCGCTTATTATTGAATTGATTTTTTCTAGATTTGAATCATATAGAAATTCTAATCGGTCAACATTTAAAAATGCTTCGGAAATCTTCATTAAGATAGAGTCTGTTAACTCATTCTTAAACTCATTGCCATAAACTTCACTTATTTTTGTTAACTCTTTAGTTGTAGAAAATCTATATTTTAAAAACTCTAAGTAGGTCTCAAAGTCTTCTACATTATTGCCAGTTTCAATTTCGAATAAAATTCTGAAAAAAACAACCCAGTCAAACTCACATACAATTTTTTCTAAAATTCTTTCCCCAATAACTTTTGTAAAGGAACCAACGAAAATTGGTTTTCTTTCAATCACTAGTTTTTTCTTAAAATCAATTGGAGTATTTTCTAGTTCATTTAAAGTACTAAAGGTTTTAGAAAATGTTTTTTGGTACTTATTTAAATTATCAGCCCCTTGTGACCTAAATAAATATTTTACTATAGAATCACAAGATTTATTAAAATTAACAACAAATCCCATACTTTTTTTCATTTTATTAGAAAACATAGTGTAAATCATTTGAGACAAGGTTTTTTCTAAAGTTAATTGTCTAGTGCCTAAATCTTTCGTCCCAATTTTATTAAAATGATCATCTAATATCTTTAACTGTTTATCAATCATTGATAAATTCTGTTTAATTGAACCAAGAATCTCTTCAAAAAAATTATCCCATATATTATAATCATTGTTCTTGTATATTATTTCATGTTCAATTTCACTCCAAAAAACATTTACTAAGGATTTAATTTGCAACTCAAAATTCATTTTTAAATTATCAAGATAATAAAATCCATCAATTTTATAAATTTTAAACCCATTGTTCTGAACTTGTGGTTGTTTTTCCTCAAGATCCAATAAAATATTAGGTCGTGATTCATTGAAGTATAATCCATTCTCATCAATTAAATCAAAATGTGCAAGAAGGGAATTATAGATACTATCTTCATCACTGTTAAATCGACATTCAATTCTAACCCCAATTAGATCCGATAAAAAGTCAATAACATCTTCTGGTTTTTCAAATTGCTCAAAATATTTATCTCGAAAAATTTTACCTTTTAAACTTTGTTTGGATTTGATTCGTGTAACAATTCCAATTCTAGATTTATTGTCTTTTCTTAATATATCATTTAAATAATTCTTTATATCCTTCGCTGCAATATTTAATTCATCATCAATATCATCTAGTATACTGATAGCTCTTTCGCTATAATTAAATATTTCTAATTCTTCCATCTTCCCCTCCTAATATACCTACACTATCATTATACCTTTATTAGGGATATCTTTTCAATAAAAAATCACAATTGATGGATCAATTGTGATTTTTAGATATTATTTAATGTTTTCTACTGCTGTTACAATTCTATCTATTGCATCTTCAGTAGAAATCTCTGCCTTGTCCATTTCATCTCTTGTTGAATATTCAATGATACCTTCACTAGCTTTTCGTCCAACAACAACTCGTAATGGAATACCTATTAAATCCATATCATTGAACTTAACGCCTGCTCTTTCGTTTCGATCATCTAATAAAACTTCAACGCCTTTAGCCTTAAGATCTTCGTATATTTTTTCACCTAATGCTACACGTTCTTCATCTTTAGTATTTAAAATTGATACAATGGCTTGATAAGGCGCAACATTTAAAGGCCAAATAATACCATAGTCATCGTGGTTCTGTTCAACTAATGCAGCAACTATTCTAGAAACACCAATACCATGGGAGCCCATCCAGAAATGCTGAGCAACACCATTTTTATCTAAGAAAGTCGCATCAAGGGCTTTAGAATACTTTGTTCCAAATTGGAAGATATTACCTACTTCTATTCCAGTCTGAATATCAATTGTTCCGCCGCATTCAGGACATTCATCCCCAACTTTTGCATTTAATAAGTCTTTTACGATTTCACACTCTAAATCTTCTTGAATATTTGCATTCTTTAAATGATAATCTATTTCATTTGCTCCAACAATGAAGTTTTTCATTTTTTTAACTCTTGAATCAATTATTAGTCTTACTGAATCTTTTAAACCAAAAGGTCCAACAAAACCTAAGTGACTACCCGTTAAATCATTGATTTCGCCTTCTACTAACATTTCTATACGATCAGGATGCACTTCTAAGTACTTAGAGAGTTTAGTGATATTTAAATCTCTATCCCCTGGCAGCATTACAGCAAATACTTCACCTTCTGCTTTAAAAAGAAGTGTCTTAACGAATTTCTTTCTTGGAAGATTAAAGTACTCATTTAACTGATCAATAGTCTTTACATCTGGTGTATGGACTTTTTCTGGTGTTAACATTTCATCTGATTCATCATAATTTTTTGTTACACATTCTGCAATTTCATCTGTAGCAGAATAATCACAATCTTTACAATAAGCGATTTGAGCTTCTCCACCTGATGTTATAGCAATAAACTCATGAGATACGTTACCACCCATATTACCGCTATCACCACGTACAATTCGATAGTCGAATCCTAAACGGTCGAAAGTTTTTTCATATGACTCCCAAACTTTTTCATATGATTTTACCATACCTTCTTCATCTATATCGAAGTTATAAGCATCTTTCATTAAAAACTCTCTACAACGAATAAGACCAGCACGCGGACGTCTTTCATCTCTATATTTGCTTTGTATTTGATATATTATCAATGGTAATTGCTTATATGAATTTAATTCATTTTTTACAAAATCAGTAAAGTATTCTTCATGAGTTGGTCCTAAACAGAATTCTCTTCCTTTACGATCTTCTAACTTAAACATCTCAGGTCCAAAATCAGCCCAACGTCCTGTCTTATCCCACAACTCTCTTGGTTGTAAAGCAGACATTAATACCTCTTGAAAACCAGCTGCATCTTGTTCTTCTCGAACAATTTTTTCAACCTTTTTTAAGACTCTGTTCCCTAGTGGCATATAGGAATAAACTCCAGAAACTAGCTGTCTTACCATACCCGCTCTTATTAGCAGCTTATTTGAAACCACATCTGCATCAGCTGGATCTTCTTTAATTGTTGGCATATATAAATGCGACATTCTCATATAATCAACTCCTCATTCAATAATATATTTAGTTTGTTTTTTCTTTCACATTTACTATCTTATCTTATTAAGTGTTTTTTTTCAACTAATTATGTAGATTTTTTGCCATAAATCCAGCACCAATTATTCCTGCATCATTCTGTAATTCAGCTAATTTTAACTCAGCAATACCAATGTCTTTAGAATAAAGTGATTTCGAAACTTCTTTTTCTAATAAATCTACTAAGTATTGTCCGGCATGTGATACACCACCACCTAAAGCAATGGCCTCTGGATCTAGAATATTAATAAAGTTTACAATGCCAATGGCAAGATATTTAACAAAACGATTCACTGCATCTAAAGCAACAGCATCATTCTTTTTAGCACAATCAAATATTATTTTTGTGTCAATTCTTTCATAATCTCTTAAGACACTTGGCTTATTTGTTTCTGCCAGGACCTTATTAATATACTTATTAATACCTGTTGCTGATGAAAAAGTCTCTAAGCAACCATTACGCCCACAATTACAGTCGTAAAAATTTTCTCCTACAACCATGTGACCAACTTCTGCCCCGGCACCATGGGCACCTCGAATAACATTCCCATCAATGATTATACCACCACCAACACCAGTACCTAATGTTAGTAGAATACCACTATTATAATTCTTTAAAGAACCCACTTCATATTCTGCAATCGCCGCAACATTTGCATCGTTATCTACAAACACTTGTGTATTGCATAACAGTTCAATTTCTTTCTTTAAATCAATTTGTTCTAAATTAATATTTGCACATTTTTCTAAAAATGCATTATTATGACTAACAACACCGGGTACGCCTAAACCAACAACAGTAACAACCTCATCACGGTCATTAGCTTTTAGTTTTAAGTCATTTATTACTTTAGCAATGTCTTTCACTATTTCATGGGGTTTACGCCATGCACCAGTAGGTAAAGACTTTTTTTCAATAATTAATCCACTATCGTTTATTAATCCGCCTTTAATACTCATGCCACCTAAATCAATTCCTATAATCATTTAATCCTCCTATGATCCTTTAAATTTTTTTATATTTGCTAGGAGAGTAGCCTGTTTGTTTCTTAAATACCCTTGAAAAATAATTAGGGTCATTATAGCCTACTTCCTTTGATATTTGTTTTATACTTTTATTTGTATTTCTAATCATGTACTTCGCATTCTTCATGCGAATATCTGTTAGATAATCAATAAAATTTATATTTGCTTCTTTTTTAAATAACTTCGAAAAATAATATGAACTGATACACATTTCATTTGCAACACTTTCAAGGGTAATATCAACCATGTAATTATTATTTATATAAAGCTTAGCTTCGTTAATCAGTTCTTCCAGATTTGAATTACTATTCATTATAATATTTTTAATAGTCTTAATCAATTTATTTTTCAATTCTACTTTAAAGAATTTCACCTGATCTGCTAAAACAGCTGATACTAGTTCAATAGGCTTTAGAATCTTATTGTTTTCAGTTTTCTTAAAAAAAGTTCTGTTAATAAATACTTCTAACTCAATTAGATACCTTAGTTTATTTTCACTTGAACTTATATTTTTATCTAACCAGATATATATTTTATCGAGGATTTCAACACTTTCATTTAATAAACTTAAATTAATTTTATTAATCAGTTCATTTTCTAAGTTAATCGGATACATATAGTCTTGGTCTTCAGTATCTATTGAGTATATTTTGCTTAGATTTTTTTTATAAGCTTCAAATATTTCATCTGTCTGATTATAAGATGTAATAGCCATATTCAATTCTTTAGAAAAATCATTCTTTATCACTAAGAAAAGTTCTCTAAAAAGTTTCTCTGCTTTTTCCATAGTTTCATTAATAAAAATTATAATCGTATTTGGCAATTCTCTGAAAAGAAAAAAATCATAATTAGATTGACAAAAGTTCTGTATTGCTTTCAATATTTTTTCATTTTTCTTATTTTCAATAATAATTGATACACCATGATCTAAGGGCATCGCATTAAACTTATTTTCAATAATTAGATTTATTTTGTATAAATCACAAATCATAATATAGTCAATGATATTTTCATTTATAAAATGTAAGGATTGGTCTCTAGTTGATAATATCTCTCGCTTATAATCTCTTTCTTGTAACTTTTGTTCTTCTTCTTTAATTAATCTTTTCAAACAAGTAATTATATCTTCGCGTTTTACAGGTTTTAATAAGTACTCATAGGCATTATTATTTAATGCTTCTTGAGCATATTTAAAAGAGTCAAAAGCTGAAATAATGACAACATTAATTTCAGAATTAAACCTCTTGATTTTTTTCATTGCTTCAATACCAGTCATTCCTGGCATTTTAATATCCATGAACACTATATTAGGATTAAAAGTTGTTGTCATTTCAATGGCCTTCTTACCATTCTCAGCTGATCTAATAATTAACTCGTCTTGAAACTCTTTTTTCAAGATCTTAGTTAATCCTTTTCTTTCAATTAACTCATCATCAACAATTAACACTTTATACATTTTCCACCTCAATACTATCAATCATTTCTATGAATACTTGTGTTCCTTGACCTACTTCACTTTTTATAAACATAACATCTTCACGATTATAATAAAACTCAAGTCTTTTTCGAACATTGTTTACGCCAATACCCGTGGAATGACTAGTCGTTGACTCTTCTAATAACAGGGTTTCGGCCTTTTCTTGTGTCATACCAACGCCATTATCTTCAATTACTAAGTAATCTTTATTATCTACTTGAGTTGAATACACATGAATTTCACCGCCATTTTCCATATCTTCAACACCATGCATAAAAGCATTTTCAATAATAGGTTGTAATGTTAACAGAGGTATATGATAATTCAGAAACTTCGAATCTATATTAATTAAGAACTCTACTCGTTCACCAAATCTAGCTTTTTGTATTGAAATATAGTTTTGAATATTATTAATTTCTTCATTCACTGTAATGATACGATCAATATTATTCAAGTTATACCTTAGCATGTCTGATACGTTTTCAATTAACTCACATGTATCCTCTGCATCTTCGATTATAGCTGTTTTTGCTATAACATTTAAAGTATTAAATAAAAAATGGGGATTGATTTGCGCTTGTAAACCTTTTAACTTGGCTTGGTTTAACAAAACCTCCATCTGAGATTTTTCAGCCTCTTCTTTATGAAGTTTAACCTCTAAATTGGCATTATCTTTAATCTTATTTATCAAACTCTTTGTGTTACTAATAAGCTTATTAAATGCTTCAGCTAGTAATAACGTTTCATCATCTGAGTCTAGATTTATTTTCTCAATTTGAAAATTCCCATGGGATACTTCTTCTGCAGCATCAGTTAATTTTTTTAGATTATTCGATAAACGTCTACCATAGCTAAGACCTAAGAAAAGTATAAATATCAAATTTGAGAACATGAAAATTGCAATTCGTATAGTCATTTCATCTGAAATCTCTTTTAATTGGGTTTTCACCAACCTGGAATTTTCTAATTCACGATCAAAGAGCATTTGAAGATAAATGTTAACATATTGATTAACCTTTTTGTACTGATAATAATTGACTTGTTTCGCTTCTTCATCAACACCTCTTACGGACCAAATAGTTGACTCTAGTTTTTCACTGTACTCGTTTTCTAAAATATTTTCAATATTTTCTAAATATAGATAAGATTTTTCATCAAATACCATCTCTTTAAACTTGTTAGAGTTTATAATTAAATCTTGATAATTATTATAGATTTGATCGATATATATTCGATCGCCAGAAAACACAAAATTAGACAATGCAACATCAATTTTTGCATTGGTCTCAATTAAATCTTTAATATCATAAACTCTTTCCGAAACATCATTTAATACTGAATTATATCTTTCATAACTAATATAGGGAAACAAATTACCAATTAACATTGAAAAAATAATTAAAAGATAAATAATAAAAAGCGTCTTTTTAATCGAGTGTTTATTATTCATTTTCTTCACCTACTATGTAATCATCAACATTTTCTTTATTGACAACTACAGTTGGTACATAGTAAGCATCTAAACTAATATCACCACTAACAATGGTCTTTAAAGTATTCATGGCTTCTTCACCGATGGTTTCCCCATCAGTAAAAAGTGTTGCTTGAATCACACCACGGTTAATAAAGTTCAGTGTCTCCATTGAGCCATCAAAAGCGATTATATCAATTGCTCCTACTTTGTTCATTTCGACAATAAGTTTTGCGATGCTAGAGCCATGATAAATACTTGTCCCAATAATAACATTGATTTCTGGATTTTGAGAAACAACATCTCTAATATTGTTACTTAGATCAAATCGATAATCTGAACTTGCTTGAATCATAGATAAATTAATATTTTCATGATTATTAATTTCACTAATCATACCTTCTATTACAAGGTTCCTCTCTTCTACCCCATACTCATCAACAATCAAAACATTGTATGTTTTGTTATCATTTTTTAGTTCCTGTATAGCCATCTGACCTCTTTGATAATTATTAGGACCAACATATGCATCTCTCAAAGTATTCGTCCCCTCATCATTTATAAATACAATCGGTATATTTTCTTCAGAAGCCTCTAGTAAATTTTCTTCCATGGAAGAACTATCAAATCCACTAATAATGATTCCACCAGGTTTACTTATTACAGCTAATTCTAACAATTCATTTTGCGAAATTAGATTTGTTTTAGATTCATCTAAAACCTCTATGGCAATATTATCATTGTCACTATTTCCAACGACGCTTTCTTCTATTGCGTCCCAATAATAATTATTACTTTCTTTTTTTATTAATATAAAATTTTCTGTGTAATCTTTTTTATAATAGCTATAATCTTGATTAATCATCTCTAGAGAATCCATAATAAAAATCCCAGATAAGATTATAATTACTACAATTGCGATTATGTAGTTATCTTTCATTCATCTAATCCCCCATAATTTATAAATACTTTATACTAATAATATCACATTAAACAAAACTGTAAATATGTAAAAGGAAAGACTTAAGCCTTTCCTAGATAATTTATATTTAATTTTCAGGTCGTTCATCAACAGGAATATTTCTATAGACATCTTCATATTTATGAAAACCACTATTAATGATTAATGCCATCATATTTGTTGCATCTACTGCTACTGGTTCTAATAATATAGATGGTACATTTTTAACATCATTTTTTACAAGTTTTGATGTTTCTATTGTCTTACCATTAACTACATCAACAGACATTTCAGCAGCTTTTGTTGCCAAACTTCTAATGTCTTTATAAACAGTCATATCTTGTTTTCCTTCTACAATTCTTTGAGCAGCTGATATTTCAGCATCTTGACCAATTATATATGCCTGAATTTGATTTTCAGCTAATATTGCTATAACAGCTTTGGCTAATGTGTCATTTGCACAAATAACTGCCCCGAAATCATCTTCATATTGATCAATTACATTTTCCATATGTTTTGCAGCTTCTTTAGGCTCCCAATCTTTTGTATACTCATCATATATTACATTTATATCCCTTTTAGATGATAGTACAGAAAGGGCTCCTTTCCTCAAAAGAGATGCATTGTTATCCGTTGGTGCCCCACCAATATAAACAACGTTTCCTGATTCAAAGTCTAAGGTATTAATTAAATAATTGCTTTGGATTTCTCCAACTTTCTCGTTATCAAAGGAAATATAATAATCTACATCACCATAGACTAAACGATCGTATGAAATTACTTTAACATCTTGAGCATGTGCCATCTCAACTATTTTAGATGCAATTTCTGCATCATGGGGTACTATAACTAAAATATCAGCACCCTCATCTAATAGATATTGGGCATGATCAATTTGTTTTTGATCATCACCATTCGCAGCTAATACTAATACTTCGGCACCGAGTTTCTCAGCTTCAGCTACAAATATATCTCTATCTTTCTGCCATCGTTCTTCTTTTAGCGTATCCATTGAAAAACCTATTTTAATTTTTTGGTTTTCTTGTGTTTCATCTATAACATCACTGTCTTGACAACTGGCACTAATCAAAAGAATAATCATTATTAAAACACCAATAAAAATTTTTTTAAACATAAAAACTCCTTATAATAATCATATATATTAAATATATCATTATTATAAGAAAAAAATTGTTAAATTTAAAGATTATTTTGTTATTTAGCTTATTTTCTAAACCAAGGGAAAAACTTGTTAGTATGCTTCTTGTATTCTTCAAAAGAAGGTCTCCCACTATATTTTTCTTCGAGTAAGGGCACACCACTGACTTTAAGAATTAAAAATGTAATCATAATAGGACTAATAATAGTATACCACCAGCCAGTTACAGAAAAAATGATTACGAAAATCCCCCACCACATGGTAACTTCTCCAAAATAGTTAGGATGTCTCGTATAAGCCCATAAACCCTTTGTCATGACCTGTTGTGAATCTTCTCTTTCCTTTAAAAAATTCTTCAGCTGCATATCCCCTATTACCTCAAAGGCATATCCTATAAGCCAAATAAGTAATCCAAGATACACAAAACCATTCATACCATTGCCCTCATAACCATTAATTAATATGATTGGAAAACCGATAGATAACATTAATAATCCTTGAAATAGAAACACTTTATAATAAGCAGTTAACCAAACATTGTCCCATTTCTCTCGCATCTGTTGGTATCGATAATCTTCTTTTTTACCTAAATTCCTAAAAGAAATATGACTTGCCAACCTTATGCCCCAAACCAATACTAAGACAGTTACTATGTTTCCAACTAAATTTTGAGTACCAACTAACCATGAATATACTGCGATGACCATAAAACTTAAACTCCAAAACGAATCAATAATTGATACTTTATCTACTCTTTTTGCAATTAAAAAAGCAAAACTCATAAAAATCAAAGTTATAATAATACTACCGATTAACATTTAAACCACCTCTTTAGTGAAACTAATGGCTAAAGCATTCTCTCCTGCACTTATAGCAACAACATTAGAAATTTCGTTAATATAATCTACTGAAATTGATAACTCATTTTCTATTTTGTTTGCCAATACTTCAGCGTCTAAATTGCTACTTGAATAGCTTATAAATACTCTCTTAATCTTATTTTCCTGAGAAGCTTCTTTTAAGATACTATAGATCTTGTTAATAGCACCTCTCCTACTAAATGATCCACCAAAAGCTCTACCTTTACCATTCTCATCTAAACTGACAATAGGTCTTAAATTTAAAAAACTGCCAACTTTACCGAGAGTTTTAGGTACTCTTCCGCCAAGAACCATGTATTTAAAATTATCAACAGCAACGTATATTTCTGTATTCTCTATAATTTCAGGAAGTTCTTCTTTTATTTTATCAACACTTAAATTCTCTTCAATCATTTTTGCTGTCTCTAATACTACAATTCCTTGAGCTGCTGAATTTTTCTTGCTATCAATAACATGTATATGCTCTGAGATATTGGCAGCTAAATTATTAATGGCTTGATGTGTACCACTAAGAGCTGAAGCCAAGCTTATATATATCACTTCTTCATAGTGCTCCGTTAATTGCTCAAATAATCGTTTGACTAGTTTTAAATTTGGCATTGAAGTTTTTGGTAAAGTATCATTTTCTTTTACTAGTTTAAATAACATACTTGAGCTCATGGTCACACGATCTAAAAAGTCACTG
>DATFJG010000021.1:0-2361 GCA_035269305.1 Clostridia bacterium | reverse complement strand
ATAGAGTGGGTGATTTGATGAAAATATACGAAAACCGATGGAAATATCTTTTCTTTACACTAATGAATACAATTATCTTTCTATCAGGAAACGTTTTAAACAAAAAACTAAATGGTTATAAAGTTTACCCCAGTGATATATCTTTTTCTTTAGTCTTTGGTGTGCTTTATGGACTCATTTTAGCACATTTGATTATTAGTTTTTTTGACCAACAAAAAGAAACGGAAGAGCTTGATTTTGAAGTACAAGCCAGTTTGCATCAGTTAGAAGCTTTTAATGAAGAACTCTTAGCACAAAATGACGAGTTAGAATCCTTTGCTCATATTATATCTAATAAAGAAAAAGAATTACGAGAAATTATTAATTTATCACCAATTCATATTTATTTGAAGGATCTAGAAGGAAAATATTTATTATGTAACAAAGCACATGCAGAATTTATTGGTGAACCAATCCAAGGCATTGAAGGAAAATCCCAAGGTGAGTTTTCCGTTTTTGAAAAAGGGAAAATTGATGATTATCAATTAGTAGATGAAAAAATAATCTCTGGAAATGAGACAAATGAATACATAGAGAAAATTAATAATGGTGAAATTGATCAGTATTTTAAGATTAATAAGATTCCTGTAGAATTAACACATCATTCAAAGGAGATTCTTGTTGTCGCTCAAGAAATTACTGATCTTGTTAACATGCAAAATGAAATTGATCTGAAAAATAAAAAGCTACTAGAGGACAACGAAGAACTCATTCGTTTAAATAATGAAACCAATAGATTAGCCAATGATTTTGAAAAAATTATTCGACTCATTACAGGTGTTATAGATGACGTCTCAGATGAAGAGTATTTAAAAAATATATTTGCATTGACCCTTAATCTTATGAGTAGAAGTAAAAAAGGTATTATATATCTATTTGATCAGGGCATTTTTAAATTAGTTCAAGCCGAAGGTGTTCATAAAAGTGTTGCCGATGCTTATCTTAAAAGTTATGCACCTGATTTATCTGTAGGAAAGAATGAAGTACGATACATTGAAAATAAGGGCAGTGAAGCTTTTAATAAATTCTTATGTATTGGATTTTATTATGGCGAGAAGCAAATTGGTGGTATGTCACTAGAAAGTACTTTAGAGTCAAAAATATTTACTGAGGAAGATATACGGTTATTTAAAAGTATTGGTATTTTAGTAAACAACTACTATATGAACCGAAAAATTTTAGAAGTACAACAAACCATTCAAAACAGTATTATTATTTCCTTAGTTAAAATGTTAGAACTCTTTGATGAGTATACAAAGGGACACTCTGAAAGTGTTGCAGATTTATCTATGAAATTAGCTTCAGAAATGGGGGTTAAAGATACTTCGGCTGCTTATTGGGCAGGTATGGTCCATGATATTGGAAAGATTTTAGTGGATCGAAAAATTCTTAATAAAAAGGGCGGCTTAACCTTTGAAGAGTATGAGAACATAAAGATGCATCCTTATTGGGGTTACCAAGTGCTTAATCGGTCAGAAGAACTAAAAGACATTGCAAAGTATGTTTTATACCACCATGAACGATATGACGGTATGGGGTATCCTGAAGGTTTAGTAGGAGAGGAGATTCCACTCATTTCCCAGATCATTACAGTAGTAGATTCATTTCATACCATGCGTTCTAGAAGGGCGTATAAAGAGCCTATGACGATAAAAGAAACCATTCATGAACTAAAGGATCAAAAAGGTAGACAGTTTTCTCCAATGGTTGTGGATGTGTTTATTAATAAAATTCTTGTTCAAGAAGAAATTTTAGAAATTAATGAAATTCAGTAATTTAAAGGCCCATAATTATGGGCTTTCTTCATGAGTGAAAGGAAGTTTTATGTTTTATTCAGTTTCTATTGGGTTAATTATTATATTGATGTTCATTGATCGGGAAAGAACGCTTTTAGGGATAAAAAAAGGTATTAAGAAAATAATGAAAAATGCACCTGTATTTATCAATATGATTATCCTCGTGTCTATCTCATTATACTTTTTTTCTGATGAGTTGATTTTAAGGTATCTAGGAGAAACCAATATAGTTCAGAGTATCCTCCTAGCCTTAGGCATTGGTTCCATTACTTTCATGCCAGGCTTTGTTGTTTTTCCTTTGGCAGGACTACTACTTGAAAAAGGTGTCAGTTATGTTGTGCTAGCGGCTTTTACCACCTCTATGATGATGGTAGGTGTTTTAACTTTTCAAATAGAAAGAGAGTATTTTGGCACAAAATTAACCATTATTAGAAATTTAATGGGGTTATTAATGGCGATCATCGTCTCAGGGGTTATTGGTATCCTGTTAGGAGGTCTTTTTTAATGGTTAAAAAATATGGATTAA
>DATFJG010000020.1:0-18601 GCA_035269305.1 Clostridia bacterium | reverse complement strand
GATCATTTAAGTATAAAAGTAATCAATATGAGAAAGATTAAACCAATTGATTTTGAAAAACTTAAGAAGGAAATTGGTCAAATAGAAAAAGTTGTTACAATTGAAGACAATGTTATTATCGGAGGTTTTGGTAGTCTCATTAGTCAATACTTCAATAATGATTTCAAAGTATTAAATCTTGGTTTTAAGGATCAGTTTATAGAACATGGTGAAACAGAAGCGTTATTTAACAAACATGGTTTATCAAAAGAAGGGATATACAATCAAATTAAAGGATTTTTAGAGTAGGTACTAAAGGGGGGACTATGAAATATTCAAGGCATTCAAAGATTATTGAATTAATCAAAGACTATGAAGTGGAAACACAACAAGAATTGGCACGATTACTTAAAACGAAAGGTTTTGATGTGACTCAGGCCACTGTCAGTCGTGATATTAAAGAACTGAGATTAGTAAAAATTCTTGGTCAAAATGGTAAGTACAAATATGCTCGATCAAATGAGAGTTCACAATTGGTAAGTGACCGGTTTATGAAACTTTTTAAAGATGCGGTGATTGAAATTGATATTGCGAGTAATATTGTTGTTGTTAAAACTTTAGTAGGTTCTGCTAATGCAGCAGCTGCTGCTATCGATGCTTTGGATGTTCAAAAAATAGTTGGTACCATTGCTGGTGATGACACAATTTTCCTATTATTGAAAACAAAAAAAGAAGCCCTTGAAGTGAAATCTTACTTTGAAGGATTAATGGAGTAGTTATGATTGAAGAAATCTATATTAAAAATTTTATTTTAATAGAAGAAGAAACGATACAATTTAAAAATGGATTAAATATTATTACTGGTGAAACCGGTGCAGGTAAATCCATTATTCTTCGTGCCATCAATATACTCCTAGGTGATGTAGCAAAGACAGATTATATTGGTGATTTTAGTGACCAAACAATTATTGAAGGAACCTTTCTACTTAATGAAGCTGCTGAAAAGTTTTTAGAAAAGTACGGTATAGAAGCAGATCAACATCGAATCATTATTACTCGTGAAATGAGTGAAGTGGTTAGTACAATTTCTAGGATTAATGGCCGAAGGATTACTGTTAAGTTACTAAAATCTTTAGGAGAGCATTTAATAGATTTTCATGGACAAAACCAACACCAAAGCCTACTAGATACAAGTTATCATAGTCAATATTTAGATAGTATTGATTCTGAATCAATAGATCCGTTATTAAGTAAAATTAAAAGTATAGTACTTGATTATAAAGCAAATGTAAAGAAATTAGATGATTTAATTGAATCCAATGAATTAAAGGATAGAGAACTTGATTTTGTAGAATTTCAATTAAATGAGATAAATAACTTAGAATTAAAAGAGGGAGAGATTGAGTCCCTTGAAAAAGAGTTTAATTACTTATCAAATTCTGAACGTATACAAAAAATTGTCGGTGGTTCTCTCAACCACTTAAAATCTGATGATGGCTTATACGATACATTACAAGACATCATTTATGATTATAATTCTATTGAAAAGTTTGATGATAGCATTGAAGCAATTAATGAAAAAATCAAAGAAATCTTTTATTTGTCAGAAATTGTAATTGATCAGATTCAAAATTATTTTTACGATTTAGAATTTGATGAATTTAGATTAAAAGCAATTAATCAGCGTATGGATGCCATTAATAGTGTTCTAAAGAAATATGGTAATACATATGAGGCTCTAATTGAGTACAAGACCGAATTAGAAGAAAAGTTAGAAAAATATAGTTCCCTTGAAAAAGAAATCAAAAGAATTAAAAATGAAAATGAAAGCATTATTAAAGAATACTATACTATAGCAGACCAATTAACAAAGGTTCGAAAGAATGCTGCTCAAATATTTGAAAAACGTATTAACTCAGAGTTTAATGAGTTAAATATGAAAAATTCAAATATTAAAGTGCAAATGAATCAAAAAGATGATTTATCAACTAATGGGCAAGATGTTATTGAACTATTGATATCTACTAACTTAGGACAACCATTTAAATCACTTAAGGATATTGTTAGTGGCGGTGAATTATCTAGAACTATGTTAGCTATTAAATTAATCACAAAAAATATGAACAGTGTACCAACATTAATTTTTGATGAAGTGGATACTGGTATTAGTGGTGTAACTGCGGATATAATTGGTAAAAAGTTAAAGAAAATATCTGAAAATTTACAAATTATAACGATAACCCATTTACCACAAATTGCTGCTTTCTCAGATCATCATATTAGTGTCAATAAATCTGTAGACGATTCTCTAGAGAAAACAATTTCTGAAGTAAAGATTCTTTCAAAGGAAGAAAAAGTTGAAGAAGTTGCAAAACTTATTAGTGGCAGTAATGTTACTAAGATGTCAATGAAGAGTGCAACTGAATTAATAGAAAAAGCTGTACAATAGCATTGTTAATTATATCTAAAATAACAAGGTGGAACCATTAATTGTTGCATTAATTTAATGAAGCCTTGTTATTTTTTTATAAAAAGATATGATATACATTTTAAAAGAATAGATTTTGTATTAAGATAGGGAGGTAGGAAATGAAAGCATTAAATAATTTTCTAGAGTCTAGAGCATTAAATAACCAATCAAAAAAGGAGTATAAGGATGTTCTTCGTGGATTAATGTCTTTTTTAGAAGAATATCAGGTTTTCAAAATAGAAGACTTTAATCAGGACTTGTATGAAAGCTATATTTTAGATCTTAAATCCAACAGTTATAAATTATCTACTCTTAATAAATACATATCAATAATCAATAATTATTGTTTCTATTTATACACGAATGGGTATATAGATAGTAAGATTAGTAAAGAACAGTTTGAGTTAGCTCGTAATAAAAATAAAGAGGTTATTGATGCAAAGGAGTTTCAAGAAATCATTGAGTTGATTGAATCCGATGGTTCTGAGAATAGACGTAATCTTAGAATTATTTTTTTGCTGTACAAGACACCTTTAAGTTTAAAAGAAATATTGTCAATAAAGATTGAAGATTTTAGTGAAAATTTTCAGTTTATTCTTGTTAATAGGAAAAGGATTGCCTTAAATCAGTCCGTTGTCGAATTTTTAAACAATGAAAAACTAGACAATGGTGAGGGATATCTATTTAAAAATTATAAAGGTAACCAATTATCTCGTCAATCCGTATGGAAATTTTTGAAGAATTATAATGATAAATTTGACCTAAATTTATCTATTGATTTACTGAACCATTCCTTTAAAATTAATAAAATGTTAGAGAACTATATAAAATGAGGAGGCAAATATGACAAAACGTGTAATAATTTTTGTGTTGGATAGTGTTGGTATTGGCGCATTGCCAGATGCTGAAAAATTTGGAGATATTGGTGTTAATACATTAGGACATATAGCAGAAAATTCAGAAGAATTTAAAATTGATCACTTGAAAAAATTAGGCATTGGTAATATTCCTGGACTAGAGGCCATTGAAGCAACTGAAGAACCAACTGCAGCTTTTGGTCGTCTAGCAGAAGTTTCTGAAGGGAAAGATACAACTTCAGGCCACTGGGAAATTGCTGGCCTGCATTTAACAGAACCTTTTAAAACGTACCCTAATGGCTTTCCTGAGGAAGTGATTAAAAAGTTCGAAGAGGCAACTGGTAGAGGTGTGCTTTGCAATAAACCAGCTTCTGGGACTACAATTATTAAAGAGTTAGGCGAAAAACATATGGAAACAGGTGATGTTATTGTTTATACTTCAGCTGATAGTGTTTTCCAGATTGCGGCACATGAGGCGGTTGTTCCATTAGAAGAGTTATATGAAATGTGTGAGTTTGCTAGAGAAATGTTAAGGGGCGAGAATCAAGTTGCCCGTGTGATTGCAAGACCTTTTGTAGGTGAAGATGCAGAATCATTTGTAAGAACTTCTAATCGACATGATTATTCTTTAGACCCCTTTGGTAAAACAATCTTAGAGTTGGCAAAGGATAAAGGATTAGATGTAGAAGCTGTTGGAAAAGTAGTTGACATATTTAATGGTGTTGGCATTACAGACTCTGTTCATACTGAAAGCAATATGGATGGTATCGACAAAACTATTGAGTTTTTAAAACGAGACACAGAAGGTATAATTTTTACTAACCTAGTTGACTTTGATGCCAAGTACGGTCACAGAAGAAATGTTGAAGGTTATCGTGAAGCCTTAGAAGCTTTTGATGTAAGATTACCTGAAATCCTAGAAGCATTGAATGATGATGACATTATTATTTTTACAGCAGATCACGGAAATGATCCGACTTACGAAGGTACTGATCATACCCGTGAATATGTACCAGCATTAATTTATGGAAAAGCTGTAAAAGCAGGAGCGAATATTGGTACACGTGAAAGCTTTGCGGATATTGCTGCTACAATTGCAGATATTTTTAACATTGATGGATTAGAACATGGTAAGAGTTTTAAAAATATAATTATGAAGTAAGGAGAATAAAATGGAAAATATGTTAGAAAAAATTAACGAAGCCAAGTTTTTTGTAGAAAAAAAATTAAATAAGAAACCAGAGTTAGGATTAATCCTAGGTTCTGGGTTAGGTGTTTTAGCAAATGAAATAGATAATCCAATTAAAATTAAATACGATGAAATACCTCATTTTTCAAAGTCTTCAGTAGAAGGTCATGCAGGCCAATTTGTAATAGGAGATTTAAATGGTAAGGAAGTTATGGTAATGCAAGGTAGAACGCATTATTATGAAGGGTTATCAATGAAGCAAATAACTTTTCCTGTTCAGTTAATGAAAGCCTTAGGTATTGAAAAATTGATTTTAACAAACTCTGCCGGTGGGGTTAATACAGGATACAAAGCTGGAGATTTAATGTTAATCAGTGATCACATTAATTTTTCAGGCAATAATCCATTAATTGGTGAGAACTACGAAGCTATTGGACCGAGATTCCCTGATATGTCTGATACTTATGATAAAGCATTAAGAATTAGAATCAAAGAACTTGCTAAAACATTAGACATACGTTTACAAGAGGGTGTTTATATGTTTAATACAGGGCCAACATATGAAACAGCTGCTGAAGTAAGAATGGCTCGTATTATTGGTGCTGATGCTGTTGGCATGTCTACCGTTCCAGAAGCAATCGTGGCAAACCATAGTGGTATGTCAATTGTTGGGATTTCGTGCATTACAAATATGGCAACAGGAATTTTAGATCAACCCTTAGACCATAAAGAAGTAGTTGAAACAGCTGATCGTGTGAGAGAAACTTTCAAAACACTTGTACACAAAATTATAGAGATAATTTAGGTGATTCTATGAGAATGTATGATTTAATTATAAAAAAGAGAAATGGCGAAGAATTATCTACAGAAGAAATTGAATTTTTTATTCAAAAGTATACTGCAGGAGAAGTAGAAGATTATCAAGCCTCAGCATTAATGATGGCAATATTCTTTCAAAAAATGAACATGCGAGAGACTGTTGATTTAACAAAAGCGATGATGCATTCAGGAGATGTTGTTGATTTATCAGCTATTGAAGGTATTAAAGTTGATAAACACTCTACAGGTGGTGTAGGTGATACGACGACTCTTGTATTAGCGCCCTTAGTAGCCTCATGTGGTGTGCCAGTGGCAAAGATGTCTGGTCGTGGTTTAGGTCATACAGGGGGTACATTAGATAAACTGGAGGCAATAAAAGATTTTCGTATTGATTTAAGTATTGATGAGTTTGTTAACAATGTAAATAAAAATAAAATTGCTGTGATTGGTCAAACGAAAGATATTGCTCCGGCAGATAAAAAACTCTATGCATTGAGAGATGTAACAGGCACTGTCGACAATATTAGTCTAATTGCTTCAAGTATTATGAGTAAGAAATTAGCAGCTGGATCTAATGCAATTGTTCTAGATGTAAAAGTTGGCTCAGGTGCTTTTATTCAAGATTATCCTGGTGCTTTAGAGTTAAGTCAAAACATGGTAAGTATTGGATCGGAAATGGGTCGAGATACTGTTGCGTTAATTACTGATATGGATCAACCGTTAGGCCGAGCAATAGGGAACTCTCTCGAAGTAAAAGAAGCGATTGACACTTTGAAGAATGTAGGTCCTGAAGATTTAACTGAGTTATGTCTGAATCTTGGTGGTAAAATTTTGTTATTAGCCAATAGAGTTAAATCATTTGAAGAAGGAAAGGCTTTACTAAAGGAAAAATTAGAAAATGGTCAGGCCTTTGAAAAATTTAAAGAGTTCATTAAAATTCAAGGTGGAGACCTTTCAGTTGTAGAAAACCCTGAAGAATTACCATTAGCTAAAAACACTTATGAAGTGAAGGCAATTGAAGCTGGAACATTAAATAAGATGGTTGCAGATGAGATTGGTATTTGCGCCATGATGCTAGGAGCTGGTCGAGAGACTAAGGATAGTTCAATTGATTTATCAGCGGGTATACTGCTTAATAAAAAAGTTGGTGATCCTATTAATAAGGGCGATGTTTTAGCTACCTTCTATACAAATAAGGATGAAATGGTTATTAAATCTATTGAACAGAAGTTTAGAGATAATATTTCTATAACAAAAGATTCTGTTAAAAAACAAAAATTAATCAAAGCAATCGTTATGAAAGATAGTCTTCAAGAATTTTAAATATGACCTCCTTCGGGAGGTTTTTTTGTGACTAATGAACTATGAAATAATTGAATATATATAAGATATATGTTACAATGTCTAAGTAAACTAAATTTTGTAATTAAATTAAAAGGTGGTAAAAATGAACAAAAAAATTATTGTATTTCTTATGGTTTTCGTTCTAATTTTTTCATTGACAAGTTGTAAAGAATCCTTTGACCATGAAAAAGCTATGGATGAGGCAATGGAAACTATTCAAAATGCAACAAAAGCGCATACATATTCTAATTTTACTCTAGATAATGACTTTGGTGTTAAAGTCTCTGAAATATTAGAATTAGCTGATGAAGAAACGATTACGAATAAAGAGGATTTAGAAAAAATTGGTGCAACAGTATCAAATATTAACTTTGTATTAGAACAGAAAGTAGATTTAGATAGTTTCGTAATTGATATGAATATGTTATTAAACTATGAATCTGAAAAATTTGTTAATATAAGTATGTTCATGAATGATGATTTTATATTCTTTAATGAACCTGATTTATTAAGACAAGGCGCTATGGTGAAATTTGGATTTTTGAATGATATGATGGCTGAAATGCCAAATGCTGAAGCAACAGATTTAATTGGCACAATAAAAGGACAAGTTGTTGATCAACAGCAAATGACACAAAAATTCTTACCTATTATGGACCAAATTATTGAAGAAAATGTTTCTGAACCAGAAGTTTTAGAAACGACAATTGAATTTCAAGGTAAAGATTTAAAAACAAATGAAGTAAAGTATTCAATGGATTATGTAGAAGCTTTAGAACTGGTTAGAATTTTCTTAGATAATGAAGAATTCATGTCATTATATGAAGAAGTTTTAGCTTCACAAGCAGATTATATGTCTACAATGTCAGGTGGCATGCCAATGCAAAGTGAAGAAGAAATGATTCAAGAATTCAATGAAGGTATTGATGAGGCAAAAGCATCAATTGATGAAATTTTAGCCGATGCTGAAGCAGTTGCCGTTTTAGAAAATTATAATTTAGATGTTTCATACTACTTTGATAAGGGTATAAAGAGTATAAAATATGATTTTGATTTTTTCAGTGTAAAGTCTGATTATTACTCAATTGATGAAGAACTGGCATTTGATACACCAACAGAAGAAACAAGTTATGTAATACAGGATCAAATGGGGCTTTATGGCATCATGGGTATCTTAAATCAAGAGGCTATAGAAAACTTACAAAATCACCAATTAGTAACTGATTTCAATGAGTTACAACAAATGACACCTGAATATTAATATTTTTATAAATATAATTTTAAAGGAGTGTGAGAAATGGGTTTTTTAGACAAAGTTAAAAAAGGGTTAGGAACAGCAGCAGAAGGTGCTAAAATTGCAAGTTCAATGGCTATTATTAAGAAAGATCTTGAACATGCAAAGTTAAAGAAGTCTAAAGCATTGAAGCAATTAGGTGAAGTTGTATATAATAACAAAGAAGACTTTGCTACAGAAGTTGCTTTTTCTGAGTTGTTAGAGGAAATTGAAACGCTAGACTCAGAAATTTCTAAGTTAGAAGAAGAGTTAAGTGATGAAGGTAAAAAATTCAATAGCGATGAAAATGAAGTAACAACTGAGGTTGAAGAAACGGTTGTTGAGGTAAAAGAAGAACTTATGGATCAAGAAAAGCAATAAATTATATAAAAGTGGATTGATATTTTATCAATTCATTTTTATTTGGGTCCTATTAAGTATAGAGAATAGGTGATTATATGAAATGTACATTTAAAATTAATACTTTTGAAGGCCCTTTAGACCTTTTACTACATCTCATCAACATAAATGAAGTAGAAATTACTGAAATTCCAATTTTTGAGATTACTAAACAATATATGGAATATATTGAATCATTTAATGATTTAGATTTAGATTTAGCCAGTGAGTTTATTTTAATGGCCTCTGAACTATTAGAAATTAAATCAAAAATGCTCTTACCAGACCCTAAATATGATACGGAAGAGTTTAATGAGGCAATTGATGACCCAAGAGAAGATTTAGTTAATAAATTACTTGAGTATAAAAAGTTTAAGAATGCTGCAAATATTTTAGATGAAAGATTCAGCGATTTTGGTAGGATTCATTTTAAAGAACAAGAGGATTTAACACCTTTTATTAAAAAGGTACCTTTAGAAGAACTAAACAAAGACTTAGAAAAAGAATTGTTAGTGAACGCAATGAAGCGAATTCTCAGTAAAATTGATCGGACAGATGAAGGTAGAGAAAATTACTTTAAAAAAGTTAAAAGAGATGCTTTTACAGTAGAAAACAAAATCATTATGATTCAGCAACGGTTGAAAAAGGAACTAAAGTTTGAATTTTCTTCATTGTTTTCTAATCAAGTCTCTAAAAATGAAGTAATTGTAACTTTTATGGCTTTACTAGAATTGTTAAAACTTAATGAAATCACAGTGGTACAAGAGTACATGTTTGACGATATTATTATTGAAGGTAGGAACGTATAATGACTAAAAATGAAATTAAATCAGCAATAGAGTCTTTAATGTTTGTTTATTCAGAACCTATTAGTATCTATAAATTTTCTAAAACTTTTGATGTGGAAAGAAGTGATGTTACAACTTGTTTAAAGGAGTTAGAAGAAGAATATATTAAAGATAATAGAGGTTTTCGATTAGTTGAAGTGAATAATAAATACCAACTAGGGACCAGTAAAGAAAACCATGAGTACATTGAAGAGTTTTGTAAAACAAGTCAATCAAAAGGATTATCAAGTTCTTCTTTAGAAGTGCTAGCCATCATTGCTTATAAACAACCTGTCACCCGAGTGGACATTGAGAGTATTCGAGGGGTTCGATCAGGTAGTATTATTCGAAATCTTATTGAAAGAGATTTAATTGAGGTTGCCGGAAAACTTGAAACCATCGGTACACCTTATATTTATGCTACGACGGAAACATTCTTAAAGGGCTTCGGATTTGAGAGTATAGATGATTTACCTAAAATTGATGATTTTCATAATTTTGAATTTTTAGCAAATTTTAATTTACAAAAGGAGAGTATTGACAATGATACGCATGCGGATACCAACGGAGAATGACTATGATATAATGCTTCCTATTATGAGTAAACATGGGATCAGTAAAAGTGTTCTTACATCTAATAATGAAAGCACTTTTATTATGATTGAGAAAGATCAAGTGATTGGTTTGTCTAAATATTTTATTCATAATAAAATCGGTGTTATAAGTTTAATGGCTTATACTATTGATTTTATGGATAACAGTTATAGAGATGCTTTTTTTAGAGGTGTATTAAACTTAATGATTAATAACGGATTATTTGAAGGAATCATTATGACTACACAAGACAATGATGATTTTTATAAAACCTATGATTTTAATCCTGTTGATTCCGACTTATTGAATAGACTGAAAGAAAATAATTTAAACGCTGATAAAGTGGTAAATGCATATAAAGTAGATATTGATGCTTTTTTCAATAGACCATGTGCCGGATAGGTAGGAGGATTTAAATGATTGATTTACATTGTGATACGATTTTATTATTAGATGAGGCAGGCCATCGAGCCAATTTAAAAGAAAATCCTTTTAGTATTGATCTTAAAAAGCTTCAGAAGAATAAATCTCTTGCTCAGTTTTTTGCACTATTTATAGAGTTAGAAGCTTTTGATGAACCATGGAATTATTTTGAAAAGTTGTATAAGCGCTTTAATAAAGAGATGGCAGCAAATAGTAATACGATTAAGCACGTAAGAAGTTATGAAGAAATGATAAAGAATGATAAAATTTCAGCTTTTTTAACCGTTGAAGAAGGTGGAATAATCGGAGAAGATTTTAGTAAACTAAAACAACTATACACCTTAGGTGTTCGTTTAATTACCCTTACTTGGAATTTTCCTAATAGTATTGGTTATCCCAACGTAAACGGTTATTCAAATAATGGTTTAACAAAATTTGGTAAAGAAGTTGTAGAATATATGAATACAGCTGGCATGATAATTGATGTTTCTCATTTGTCCGACGCTGGGTTTCGAGATGTAGCAAGTTTGTCTAAGAAACCTTTTATTGCGAGTCATTCAAATGCAAGAAGCATTGTTAACCACTCAAGAAATCTAACAGACGATATGATTAGGTCTATTGCTAACTCAGGAGGCGTTGTTGGTATTAACTTCTGTCCCTCTTTTATAAATAAAGATGGGGTTTCAACTATTAATATGATTGTTAAGCATATGCTTCATATTATTGATAAAGGCGGTATTGATGTTATGGCAATTGGTACTGATTTCGATGGTATTAAGGGACCCTTAGAAATCGAGGATATTTCTCAAATGCACTTACTAAAGGATGCTTTAATTAAAGAAGGGTTAAGTCAAAATCAAATAGAAAAAATCTGGCAAAGTAATGCTAAGAGAGTCTTAAGAGAGGTTTTATAACCTTTCTTTTTTTATTTGACATATGTTGCTTAAAGGTTTATAATGGGTATATGTTAATAATGGAGTTGATATTATGGAAAATACTAAAAGACTGGTTCAAGTGTTTAAAGCCAATAATTACTCGCTAACTTCCCAACGGGAGAAAATCTTAAAATTTCTATTAACAAAAGATGATCACATGACTATTCAAGACATTTGTACTGAGTTAGATGATCCCAATGTTAGTCAAGCCACCATCTATAGGAATCTTAAACTGTTTTTACAATTAGGATTAGTTAATCGTGTCAACATGAATAGTGCTGATTATTATGAAATGTCTGATCAAGAAGCAAGTAGTCATTTTCATTTAACTTGTAAAAAATGTAATAAGATTATAGAAATAAAAGATATTTCATCAAAGAGTATTGAAGAGTTAATTGAGGAGAGGTTTGGATTTAAAGTAACAAAAACAGATATTGTATTTAAAGGTATTTGTTCAGAATGTAAAAAGAAAGAAGAAGATAATGTCTAGACCAAGAAAAAAAAGATGTATAAAGGGGAAACCGAAATATAAAAAATTTGGTCCAAAAGGAACGCCGGGACTAGAGGAAATTGAATTAAAATTAGATGAATATGAGAGTATTAGGTTAATGGACATTGAAGAATTAACCCAAGAAGAGTGTGCTTCAAAAATGAGTATTGGTCGAAGTACTTTTCAAAGAATCTATAAAAATGCAAGACGTAAACTTGCTGAAAGTGTTATAAACAATAAAGATTTAATATTTTCTAATCAAGAAGAAAACATTATCATTAGAAAAAATGGAAAAGACTGTCAAAGGAGAATAAAAGATGAAGATAATGATTAGTGCTACAGGAAAAGATAAAAATTCTATTGTTGACGAAAAATTTGGAAGGGCAGAACATTATATAATTTATGATTCTAGTAAAGATGCCTTTAATAATCTTGTTAATACAGCACAGTCTGGAGCACATGGGGCGGGACCGAAGGCTGCTCAAATTGCTATTGATCATGGTGTAGATATTATTTTAACTGGCAATTTAGGACCAAAAGCCATGCGTGTTATTGAGCACACCAATATCAAGGCTTATTATTTAAAAGAAAAAACAGTTCTGGAAAATGTACAATCATTTTTAAAAGATGAATTAGAGGAAATTGAAAAAGCTGGTCCATCTAATGCTGGGAAGTGATATAAATGAATATTGTATTTTTAAGTGGTAAGGGCGGAACAGGTAAGACCACAGTTTCTACTAATATTGCTTATATAAATGGTTTCAATTATATCGATTGTGATGTAGAAGAACCCAATGGCCATATTTTCTTAAAGCCTGAGTACAAAGAAGTAGTTCAATCTGGGATTTTAAATCCGGTGATTGATGAAGAAAAATGTACACTGTGTAATGCATGTGTTGAGAATTGTCAATTTGGCACCCTTGCCAATACTGGAAAGAAAATACTTATTTTTAATGAGTTATGTCATGGGTGTGGCACATGTTCTATTAGTTGTAATTTTAATGCTATTCAAGAAGTGAAAAGAAATGTTGGGAAAATTGAAATAGGCACTTATGAAAAAGGAAAATTTATGCGTGGGGTACTTAATTTAAAAGAACCCCTTGCAGTACCTTTAATAAAAGATGTAAAAGAGTTAATAGTGGCACATGAAACGAATATAATAGATGCGCCACCTGGTAGTTCTTGTACTGTTGTTGAAACTTTAGAAGATGGAGATTATGCTGTATTAGTGACTGAACCCTCGGCATTTGGGTTAAGTGATCTTAAACAAGTCGTAACTGTTTTAAAACAGATGGCAATTCCTTTTGGAGTTATTATCAATAGAGGAGATAACAATAATAGTATTATTACTGATTATTTAAATAAGGAAAAAATAGATTTAATTGGTATGATCCCTTATTCTATGAAAGCAGCTCAGCTATATTCTAAGGGAACCTTATTGATTAAAGATCCTGAACTGAATGAAGTTTTTGTTGATTTAAGTCAAAAAATAATGCGTCGGGTGATGACAAATGGAAAAAATTAGAATGAATACTGGGGAATCAATTGTTGTCATTAGTGGCAAAGGCGGTACGGGTAAAACAACTATAACTGCATCATTAGCCCATTTAATGAGTAAAGATGTCGTTAAAGCAGATTGTGATGTTGATGCTTCTAACCTTGGTATTATTTTAAATGGTGAAACAAAGTTAGAAAATGACTATTATGGAGCAAAAGTTGCAAGAATAAATGAAGTCAAGTGCTTGGATTGTGGGCAGTGTGAAGCAGTTTGTAGATATAATGCTATTGAATTAAAAAATGGAAAGTATAGTGTTAGACCATTAAAATGTGAAGGCTGTAATGCTTGCGTTGTTAAGTGTCCAAATAATGCGATTCAATTATTAGATGAAAAAACTGGAAAAATACAAGTAAAGGAAACGAGTAAAGGTAAACTTGTTACATCTGTTATGATTCCTGGAGCAGAGGGTTCTGGTAAATTGGTTACTGAAGTTAGAAAAACAGGTAAGCAATACGGTATTGATTTTTTAATAGATGGCTCTCCAGGTGTTGGATGTTCTGTTATGGCAAGTGTTACTGGCACCAACTATTCAATAATAGTCACGGAACCGACTCAATCGGGATACGAAGATTTAATTAGAGTTTATGAAATTGTAAAACATTTTAACTCAAAGGCCTTACTGATTATCAATAAATATGATATTAATGAAGAAATGACTAATCAAATAGAAAAAGCAGCAAAGGAAATTGGTATTCAAATGCTTGGAAGGATTCCTTTTGATCCAGTTGTTAATGAAGCAGTTAATGGGTTAAATGCCATAGTAGAATACCGTGACTCAAGGGCATCAAAAGCACTGATCAATATATATGAACAATTAAAAGAAGAGATTTCATAGGAGGTAATAATGAGAATTGCAGTTGCTACAAATAATGGAAAAGTATCCGGTCATTTTGGACATTGTGAAGGTTTTACAGTCTACAATATAGAAGACAATGTTATTGAATCGGATGAATTTTTAAAAAGTCCTAAACATCAACCAGGTGTATTACCAAAATTCTTAGCAGATAATAATGTAAACATAATCATGGCTGGTGGTATGGGTGCAAAGGCGCAACAAATATTTAATGCAGAAAATATTGAAGTAGTTGTCGGCGTAGCTGGGGATCTGAAAAGTGTTATGAATGAGTATTTAAATGGAAAAATTGAATCAACTGAATCGATTTGCACTGACCATGCACATCAAGGTGAAGGGTGTTCTCACTAGAATGAAAAATAGCGTTTAAAAGCGCTATTTTTAGTTTTCTAAGGACTTGTAATTTTTTAAATTCTATAATATACTACTGTCATAAGAAGGACTAGTATTAGAAAATAAATCATATGGAGGAAAAGAATTGCTTAATCAAGACATACATAAGGAATTAAATAAAAACAAAGTAGCCATTGGCTTAAGTGGTGGCGTTGATTCTACGGCAGCAGCTTATTTACTAAAACAAGAAGGCTATGAAGTAATCGGGTTAACAATGAAGCTCTTTGATACTTTTGATAAGAATGGTAATCTATTAGAGAATCAAACGATTAATGATGCAAAAAAAGTTGCTGAAAAACTCAACATAGAACACCATGTACTAGATTATCGTGATGTTTTTGAAAAAGAAATAATTAATAATTTTAGAGATGAGTATTTAATTGGTCGAACACCAAATCCTTGCGTTCGTTGCAATCGTTTGATTAAATTTGGCGCATTATTGAGTTCTGCCCATGCCTTAGGTGCTTATTATTTAGCAACAGGCCATTATTCTAGAATTATTTATGACCATGAGAGTAAAGAATTTAAAATCTTAAAAGGTACTGCTGAGAAAAAAGATCAAGCCTATATGTTTCATGTATTAAAACAAGAACAGTTAAAATATATTAAGTTTCCCTTAGGGCACTTTAAAACAAAGAAAAAGATTCGTGAGATTGCTAAAAAGGTTGATATAGCATTAGCAGATAAAGAAGATAGCCAAGATATATGCTTCATTCAAGACAATAATTATCCAAAATTTTTAAAGGAAAAACTTAATGTTAAAGTAAAATATGGAAACTTTGTAGATATTTACGGAAATATACTTGGCAGGCATAAAGGAATCATTAATTATACCATTGGTCAGAGAAGAGGTTTAGGTATCGCCATTGGAAAACCTGCTTATGTAATTAGGATTAACCCTAGGCGAAATGAAGTGGTTATTGGTGATAATAAACACACATATAAAAAAGGATTTATTGGCCATCAATATAACTTTTTAAAGGATATTAAAATCGATGGGTTAGCTGTTGAGGTAAAAATTAGATACAGTGCTAAGCCATCAAAAGCTAAGATTTATAAATTAGATAACAATCGGATAAAAGTAATATTTAATAAAAAAGAAAGGGCAATAACCCCTGGGCAAGCAGCTGTTTTTTATATTAATGATGAAGTCATTGGCGGTGTTGACGTAGATAAGGTAATTGAGGAGTGATTTAATGAGTGCTTTTAAAAGTAAAGAAGTTAAAAAGAATATTAGCTTTAAAGATGTTCAAAAAATTGATATAAGAGTCGGAGAAATCTTAGCGGTTGAAGATATCAAGGCTTCAGATGATCTGATGAAGTTAACTGTTGATTTTGGTGACTTTAAGCGAATAATTGTAGCAGGCATAAAAAATGAGCGAGAGAACCCTAGTGAGATCAAAGGTCTGCAAGGATTGTTTGTTGTCAATATGCCTGAAAAAGAAATGTTTGGTGTTGTATCAGAGGGCATGTTATTTGATTTAGGTTATGAAAATGGCATTACACCAGTATTAGCTGTACCAGAGAAAAAAGTTCCTAATGGGACATGTGCAGGGTAGACAAAAATGTTTAGAAATGTAAATTTTGGGTAAGAAAGAATTGAGGTGATGTTTATGAAGATTAATAGTTTTAGTCGTCCAATTACTCAGGATTATTCAAATAATCCAGCTAACTTACAAATATCTGAAAAAATGAATGCCCAAGCTAGGGGATTAGATCAAGGCGTTGAGAATTCACAAGATGCAAAAAATATGATCAATACAGCTGAAGGGGCTTTACAAAATGTTGGTGAATCACTCAATAGAATGCGGGAATTAACAGTACAAGCAAGTAATGGCATTCTAACGGATGATGATCGCTCAATTATTCAAAATGAAATTGAAACCTTAAAAACAGATATTAGTGATAGTTTAAGAAATACCGAATTTAATCAAATCAGTCTCTTTGAAGGAACAGATGCTGTTATTCAAACGGGTGCAAATGCTGGACAAAGTAGGAATATTGAAATACGAAATACAACATTAGAGAATTTAGGTATTGCAAACTTAGATGTTACGGAAGATGCAGATCTTGAATCAATAGACAATGCTATTGAAAGCATTAGCGAAGCAAGATCAAATTTAGGGGCACAGGATAATGCTTTAAGCAACACAATTAATGCAAATTCCGTGGCTCGTGAAAATACACTTTCTTCTCAATCACAATTAGATGAAGATTTTGCAGAAAAAGTTAGTGAACTTAAGAAAAATCAGATAATGCAACAGTATTCTATGCAGATGCAAAAGATGGATATGAACAATCAGACTGGTGTATTAGATAGTATATTTTAAGCATTAAAAATGACCCAAACGGGTCATTTTTTATTGAAATAATTCTTTATAGTTTTCTTTTGTAATTGGTTCTCCGTATATGAAATAACCTGGTTCTATATATGTCGTATAAAAGGATGTACCAAAATGTAAATGTGGGCCTGTTGAACGACCTGTGGATCCTACAGTTCCTATAAGATCACCGGTGGTCACTTGGTCGCTTATATCTACTTCAAGTGTGTCTAAATGCAAATAGTAGCTTAGTAGTCCTTGTCCATGGTCTATAATGATTGTGTTACCAGTTAAGGCGAAATGTCTTGATAAGGTAACAACACCATGGTTAATGGCATGTACAGGTGTCCCTTTAGGCGCTGCTAGATCTAATCCAGAATGAGCATATGAAGTAACGGCATCATTAATATAGCGACCTTCACCAAATTCAGTAGTGATTTTTGCTTTTAAAGGCATAATAAAATTTTCATCAAAGTATTGTTCTTCGCTAGAAATCTTTCTAACTGGATGAAAATATTTATTATATTCCGCGTAGGCATTAGCATTACTACTGGATGCCATTGTAGAAGCAGTAACATATAAATACTGTGTTTTAAAATCTCGATCAATAATATCTATTGAATAAAGATGCTCATACTTTTCTTCTGTTTTTATAAGGATTTCATAGGTAGCCGGTTTAGTCCTTGCATGGATTGGTATATATGCCACTATATTATTTCCATTTTTATAAAAATTAACTTCTTCAATAATCAAAGTTTCAACTGATTGTATCTCATCAAGGGCAACATATTTACCGGTAATCTTTAAGTAATGGCCTTGATTAATTGACTCATGGCTTAGTTCAAAGATCGGTTGACGATTAATATCAAGTTGATAACTTACTGTTTTAGTTGTATGAGTATTCTCTTGATGATTTGCTTTGACTTGAAATACATATTCAAAAATGCCGTCATATTCAGGTACAAATAGTCTTTCACTAAAATCCCTTTGTTTATGAATTAACACTTCGTTTTCATAGACTAATAATTCTGTCGTACTATTAGTTCTCTCCAAGCTTAAATCATTAGGATTCCTTACAGTATTCATTTGCATTTGGTTATTAGTATCCCAAGAATACTCAATTGATTCTTCTTCAAATGAATAGTTAATTAAAAATTCATCACTTGAAGGTTTAAGCCTTTTGTTATCACTTAAAAGAGATAGATTAGGGTTAAACTTTTTATAGATAGCTTTAAATGATTTATCTTTAAAAAAGAATAATGAGTTTTCTTTAGTAAGTGAAAAAACTTCTTTTTCATCATTGGTAAAATACACTTTATTTTCTTCGAAATCATGAAAAAGCTTAATACGATGCTTTTCGTCGTTGTTCATATTGAAAACTATATCAAAAGCATTATTGTAATCAAGTGAATCTTTAGTTGAAATTTCCCTTTGTGTAATCAGGGGTAAGTAATTTATAAGGATCTCTTGATCAACTATGCTTTGATTTACATTAACTATTTCTACTGATGTTATATCTTCTACTTGATAAGGTTGATTGTTAAAGTAATAAAACCCACTAAAAATGATAATCATTAGCAGGGTGATTGTTATAATTTTTTTCATAGTCATTACCTCCTAGGCAAGTTAATTTTATCATAGATAATAAAGATAGACAAAGATAATAGTTTTTTATAAATAAATAATTTACATGATTATTACAAATATTATGGTATATTACATTGACAAGTTTAACTATGCGTGTTATTCTTATAAAGATTGTGAAAGAAATTTGAATAAGAGAGGAAATTTAATGAAAAATATTATGTTTAAGGATTTGCCAATATCTGAAGAGATATTAAATGCCACTATTGATATGGGTTTTGAAACAGCGACGG
>DATFJG010000019.1:0-10311 GCA_035269305.1 Clostridia bacterium | reverse complement strand
TTTTCTAAATTTTCACACCATTTTTCACCCCACCATGTTTTAGCAATTTTTCTACCTTCAATATTAACTGGGGAATAACCTAATTTTAAGCTCTCTCTACTTTTTTGTCTTAATTCTTCAATTGACATTTGTTTATATTTATTAAAATCCAAAATAATAACCTCTTTAAATTAATCTGAATATGAAAAGAATTCTTTCAATTTTTTATCATCCATTTTAGTAATCCAAGAAACTGTAGAATCTTCACTTTCACCAATTACTTTTTCTGACAATTCTTTTTTAGAATTAATTATATCATTTATTTTATCTTCAATAGTTTTAGTACAAATAAATTTATATACATTAACAACTTTTTTTTGCCCAATTCTAAAAGCTCTATCAGTTGCTTGATTTTCGACAGCTGGATTCCACCATCTATCAAAATGAACTACATGATTTGCACTCGTTAAATTTAAGCCAGTGCCTCCAGCTTTAATTGAAAGAATCATAAAAGGATAATAATTATCACTATTAAAATCCTCAACCCTTTGACTTCTTATTTTAGGTGATACACTACCATCAATAAATAACCCCTCATATCCAAAGAGTTCTTCTAAATAATTTTTTAAAGGCTCAATTATACTCTTATATTGAGTAAAAACTAGCATTCTCTCATGTTTTTCTTTAATCACTTGAGCTAGTTCTTTTAATGCTAAAAATTTACCACTTTCTCTCTCTTTATATTCATCAATTTTTAAATATTGACTTGGATGATTACATATTTGCTTACTTTTTAAAATTGTTGAAAGAATTAAACCTTTTCTTTCTATTCCCTCTTTTTCATCAAGAGTCTTCTTAACGTCTTTTAGTAAATTTTTATATAAAGTGACTTGTTTAGTCGAGAGGGGAATATATAAATCTCTTTCTATTTTATTAGGTAAATCTTTTATTATCGTTTTATCAGTTTTGAGCCTTCTTAAAACAAAGGGATCAACAACATTTCTTAAACTTTTATATATTCTAGTATTATCTTTAGCTTTCTTAGTTATTTGTGAAAAATCTTTTTTATTACCCAACAATCCAGGATTTACAAAATCAAAAATAGACCAGAGATCTAATAATGAATTTTCTATAGGAGTACCTGTCATTGCTATCCTATTTTTTGAATTAATAGATTTTATAACTTTAGATTGTTTTGTATTTGAATTTTTTATTGCTTGAGCTTCATCTAAAATAATCAAATCCCATTTTTTTTCATTTATACTTTCTCTGAGAGACACCATTTTATAAGTAGATAAATATATCCCTTTTTTATTAAAATCCATTTCTTGAAGTTTTTTCTCACTTTTGTCCAAAACAAACATATCAAGAGTTGAAATAAATTTTTCTCTCTCAGCTAACCAGTTCCCAATAAGTGAAGCGGGCACAATAAGCAATACTGTGTTTATTCGATTTTCTTCTATTAAAGATCCTAAAATAGCTAATATCTGGACAGTTTTTCCAAGACCCATATCATCGGCTAAACAAGGCCCCAATCCTAGGGATAACATTTGATAAAGCCAAAGTACACCTTGTTTTTGATATTCTCTTAAATTACCTGAAAAGTTATTTGATAATTTGAATTCTTCAATATCGGAGGCTTTATGATTGTAAAAATTTTCAAGCCATTCTCCGTTTTTATATATTACATCTTCATTAATATTAATTGAGGAATTCGGATCTTGTTGCATTTTAACAAACTCTAAAAAAGTAATTCCTCCTCCAATTTCATTAATCAAATTATTATAATCATATAACAACTTCATTAATTTTTTATGATTAATTTCTATCCACTTACCTTTATATTTTATCAAACCTTCTTCTAATTTTAACAACTGTTCTATTTCATCTTTTGAAAGATTCTCATCTTCAAAAACAAAATTCAAATCAACTGATAATATAGATTTAAGAGACATGCTATTATCAAAACTTTCTCCTATATTTACTTGAGTATGAATTTTATTTTTTGATTTCCACCATGAGGGAAATCGAAAACCAATTCCACATTTACTAATATAATCAGAGTGCTTTAGTAATTGATAGGCCTCATCGGATGTTAAATAATTAGGATCAAATATCTGCCCCCCTTCAATTAGAGAAGATAAAATATCACATTTACCACTAGCTTTAAAAATAGATGACAATAAATGTAATAATTGCTTATTATCATTTTTAAATTCATTTAAAGCATATGATAAAGGCATATGTTTAACTTTATTATCAACAATAGTTGTATAACTAGTTAAAAAACCAAAAGGATATTCATTATTATCAGTTTCAACTAAGTGAAAATAAGTTCTATCAGATTCATTAAAATCTGGGAAAAAGGATGTTAAACAAGCCTCAATAGTTCCATCATAATTATTTATTGTACTATAAAGCCAATTTTCTAATAAATTCCAATAATAAGTTATCCAATTATTATCAATATATTCAAACCCAGAGCACAAAGGTTTAGCATCTGTAATTTTATTTATCACCTCAGCTGATAATTCAATTTTAATATTTGCTTTTAATAAAATAGAATCAATTTTCTCTACACATCTAAGAAATTCATTTGAAAAAAAGCAAAGAAAATCTAAACCTAAGTTATCAATTTTATCCCCACTTTTTATGTATTCAAAAATACTTAAAATAGGTTCTTTTCTAAATTTTTCCACCCAAGGCGAAGTACCTGAAACATTATATCCATCTTCAACAAACCATAAATCAAATTCAATATTATTCATAATCTTGATATTACATGAAAAATTATATAAATAAAACAAAAAAATAATTATCAATAACAAAATAGTAAAAAAGTCTAACTCTAAAAATAACAACTTTAAACTTAATGAAAAAAATACTATATTTTTTAAAGAAAAAAAGCACTTTTTTCTTATTGACACTTATTATTAAATATGATAATTTCACCTTTGTGAATTAGTTAAAACTAATAAACATTAAGGGCCTATAGCTCAGTTGGTTAGAGCAACGGACTCATAATCCGTGGGTCGTAAGTTCAAGTCTTACTGGGCCCATAACAACATCCATATAAATTGGATGTTGTTTTTTTTCTTCACAACATAAATTATTTTATATTAAAATTAGAATAAATATTGATTTGTAATAACTTAATCTAATAATTTATATTTAGTTTTGATATATTAAGATAACTTATTAGTAGAGACTATATAAAATGAAAAGATTCTTAAATAATGAAATTGAAAAAACCAAAAAGATTGTAAACTCATTTTTTAAAACAATAATTTTTACATTTTTATAATGTAATTAAATTTCCACAATTATTAACTAAATCATCAATTGACGAAATATTTTCTTTAATAAAAGGATTCAATTGAAATGTTGAGAGAGGAAAAATAGATTTCAATTTCTTAAAAGTATAATTATAATTTTCTGTAGATTTGTTGATGATAATCTTATTTATGGTGAAATTTAATTCATCCATTTGCTTTTTTATTAATAAACTCTCACTATAGCTCATCTCATCTTCATTCAAAACTAAAATGAAATTAACTATATTTTTATTTTTTAATAAATTATTAAGTTTTGTATATCTATCCTTCATCAATATTAAACGTTTATAAATTGGATCGTCTTGAACTATTTCCTGATTTTCTTTTCTTATATTTTTTATTGTATTTTTTTTATTAACAATTTCTACTCTCATCTCTAAAAGGCTATTAATCCAATGTAAACTTAAATTTGGGAGAGCTAAAGTTTTTAAAGTTAAAGCTGTTGGAGGAGTATCAACAAAAATATTATCAAACTTTTTTTCATCTATACATCGCTCTAATGCCAAAAGTGCAGCATATTCTTCAGTGCCTGGAGCATATTTCAATATTGAAAAATATTTATCTATATTAAGTGATTGTTGATAATGATACATATTCTTTAATTGATTTTGCGTATTCTTAATATATTTTTTTCCTAATTTAGAAATATCACTTTCTCTCACATAATATTTATCTTCAATTTTTTTTGCTTTATTTGAAAATTTTTGATTGAATATATCATGTAAATTATGCGCAGGGTCTAAAGAATCTAATAAAACATTATTTTTTTTTGTATATGCTTTTGTAGCAGAAAGTGCTGAGCAAGTAGATTTACCAACTCCACCTTTGCCTATAAATATATTAATTTTTTCCATTTTATGTACTCCAAATTCTAGGGTTCACCCATAACGCTAGCTAATTCACTTAATCCATTACCAGTTTGTGATGCCCGTAAAAACATTTTTTCAATATCTTCTTCCATAAATGGAATTAATTCTAAACAAACAAAAACAGGTGGAGATGGAAATCCAATAGCAGAACCAAATAACATTAAAGTGAAAACATTTTCCATTTCACTTACTTCATATTCTATTTGAGAAGTGGCTTTATGAAGAGAGGCTTCATGAAAGCCTACAATAAAGCCTTTTATATTTATTATCAATTTCTTTAATAAGTTCATTTTATTTTTTAACTTGGTAGGTAATAACCTCTTTATCATATATTTTTCTAGAAGGGAAAATTGAATACAAACCCCAAAGACTCATTATTATTGCAATATATAAATGATAAATATATATAGGATAATAATATCCATACAATGAAAAAAGAGATCCAATAAAAACACTTACAATTGTTAAAATTTTAAATTTTAAGTATTCTTCTTGTTTTAAACCTTTGTTTTTTATACTTTTATTATAAAAACCTGTTCTAAAAAGAATTGGAATAGCAACTGAGAATATTGTAGATCCTAATAGAATATTAGTTGAAACAGCTCTCGTTGATTCCCTCTCATTATTTCCTTTTGTAAGGAAAACCAATAAAAAAACAATAAGCAATACTACATAATTAACAACACTAAGATTAGTTATTTTCTTAAATATTTTCTCCATAATTACCTTCCCTTTTAGCTCTATTATAGCAAAGGGTGTCAAATTTGACACCCTTTAAATAATCATTATGCTAATTTCTCTTCTTTTGTTTGAAAAATTGCCTTAACACTTTCAAAGGAAACTAATACTACAATTAAGATAATAATTAGATTTACGAGCCCTAACATTAAAGAAGAAGATGTTAAATAATTCATTTCATTAATAATCAATGCCCATAATGTCATAATCAACATAAATACAGCCGGTATAAATGATACTAAATATTTATTTCCACCTCGTTTTTTCAAATATACTGAAGCTGTAAATAAAGCTAAAGCTGCAAGAGTTTGGTTATTTGCACCAAATAGTGGCCAAAGAGTTAAAGCTCCTTTACCATCAACACCAGTTGAGAATGCTAATAATCCAGCAGTTAATAAAGCTAATATAGTTGCACCATATTTATTTGTAAAAAAGCTCTTATTTTCAGAGGCTCCTACTCGATTTGCTCCTAATAATTCTTGAATAACATATCTTTGTAGTCTTGTAGTTGTATCTAATGATGTACCAGCAAAAGAAGCAACAAAAACACCCATAATAATTAAACCTAAATATTTTGGAACACCCAAATAACTTATCATATTTGCAGAGCCTTCAACAAAAGCTCCGACTTTAGAACCCAGACCAGCTGCAGCTCCCCAAGAAGCATAGTGTTCACTCCATTTTGCAATTCCAACAACACCAGAAGCATCACCTTTTGAAGCTAAACCAATTCCAGCAACAGTTGCAACTATAACTAATACAGCCAAAGCACCTTCCATTAACATAGAACCATAACCTACAAAAACAGCATCAGCTTCTTTATCTACTTGCTTTGAAGTTGTTCCTGAAGCTACGACAGAATGGAAGCCTGAAATAGCTCCACAAGCAATAGTAATAAACAAGAAAGGCCATAAAGAAGGGGCACCTTGAGGATTTACTTGTACAGCAGGAGCTACAATACTAAGACCACTAAAGGCTGAAACAAAAACACCTAAAATTAATAAAGACATTGCAATAAATAATTCCCATGAATTTATATAATCTCTTGGTTGTAATAATGTAGTTACTGGTAAAGTAGAAGCAATAAAAGCATAAATAAATAAGATAATTGTCCAAGAACCAGTTGCAGGCATTGCACCAATAGCTGGCATATTTATAGGTAAAAAATGTCCTAGCACAACAGTTATATACATAGCAACAACTGCTAATATAGTTGCAGATGTAACATTTTTATTTTTTTTATAAACAGCAACACCTAAGGCTATAGCTATAGGAATCTCCATCCAAACAGGAAGTACTGCTTCTGGATACATACTGAAAATAACTGCTATAACCATTCCTAAAATAGCTAAGAACAACCATAATTCTATAAATACAATTAAGAAAAAAGCAATTCTTACTTTTTTACTAATATATTGAGAAGCAATTTCAGAAATAGATTTCCCTTGAGATCTTAAAGACATTACTAAAGCTGAAAAGTCTTGAACAGCTCCCATAACAATAGATCCTACAAACACCCAAATTAAAGCAGGTAACCATCCCCATATAACACCAATAGCAGGCCCAACAATGGGTCCAGTACCAGCAATTGAAGTAAAATGGTGACCAAAAATAATACCTTTTTTGGTTGGAACATAATCAACACCATCTTCATATTCATGAGAAGGAGTTGTGTTCTTTTTTGATAATTCAAAAATCTTATTGCCAATAAATTTACCATACAATTTATAAGCTATAAGATATCCAACAAATGCTAAAACCATAATTAATACAGCATCCATATATACCTCCATAATCTATATATCACTCTCTTCATTGAACACCTTATAACCTTTTATGTCAAAAAAAAATATGCTATATTCAAACATTTTACCATTTATTATTATATTATTTTATAAAAATTAATTTTATAAATCTTTACACAATAAATAATTATTATTGTTCTTGCTAAGTAATTCTGTCAAATGATTGCTCAAATGACTTGAAAATCCCTGCTTATTTATTTTGTCTAATTTATTATTTAAGTTCAAGCGCTAAAGAAGCTCCCTTGATTAGTTTCTAGGGAGCTCTAGTTTAATAGAATTTACTACTATTGCTTCAAAGTTTTAGTATACATCCTTTTTGAAATGTTTAATTGTTCTAGCAAGTATTTTTCATCTTGAATTTCATTAGAATTTTTATCTAATACCCTTGCTATGCTTTCACATTTACAAGATCTAATTAAGGCTTCTGAGAGCATTGATTCATATTTTGTTACTAATTCACACATTGTAGCGTTTAGAAGTTTAGATTTGCTTAATTCTTCTAAAGTGTTATCAAATATTTCCTGTATTATTAATTTAGTTTCCATATCTTTTCCCTTTAAAGTAGTTCACAGTTGCATACATTCTTAACTAATGGGGTTTTTATTAAATCTCCTTTTACTAGAGCGTTATTTATTAGCGATTGGTAACAGATGTTATTAATTACCCTAGGACTTCCTTGTGAAGAATCATAAATAAAATCAATAGATTCCTGCGTAAATAACTCTTTCTTGTAGCCAACACTAGTTAAATGAGTTTTAATATATTCTTCACTCTCTTCTCTGTTTAGATTGTTTAATTTGCAAACCATGTTAATTCTTTGCCTTACAGCTTCATAATTTCTTTTATAAAGTTTATCTTTTAATTCTGGTTGACCAACTAATATTAAAGCCATAGGAGCATAGCTGTCCATTTTGTAGTTCAGTAGGAACCTTACTTCTTCAATGGCCTTTTTTGTGAGCAGATGTGCTTCATCGATTATTGTAATAATCTTTTTGTTTTTTGAAGATTTTAAGAACTCAAGTTGAGAATGTAGTAATGCTTTACTATCCCCTCTGTAGTAGTTTGTATCAATGTTTAATTGTAGTAATATTTGCTTATAAATAAGTCGAGGTGTCAAATCACTATCACTAATATAAAAGATTTGGTATTTATCATCACTTAAATTCTTTTTTAATAATCTAAGTAATGTTGTCTTCCCTGAACCACACTCAGCAGTAAAGACAACGAACTTTTGCTCTTGAGCTGCAAATTCTAATCTACTAAGAATTTCTTTATGAGCCTCTGTTATTAACAATTTTGATACATCAATATCACTAGAAAAGGGAATTTTACTTATTTTGTAATATTTTTTAATATCTATCATATTTTTCATCCTCTTTAATAGTGGAAAGTTTGTAAGCATATTCAGTACTACTTAGCTTTAATTGCTCTTCTTCATTTCTTTTAACAGCTTTACTTGCTAAGTCAAGATCAAAGTTAAAATCATCTTTTGCTTGAGCTTTTCTCACTCCTTCTAACAAATCTGATTTAAATGCAGGAAGGAGAGACTTTCCTGTTGCTTCTCTCTTTGCTTCTTTCTTAACAAAAGAGCTAATAACCAAAGGATTAGCAATTATATCTTCAAAACCAACCTTTCTAACAAAAACTTTTTCTTTATCTTGAGGATCATAAATTACTTCTACTTCGAATCCAATAAGATTTGGATTTTGAATATCATAGTTAGTTCCATCAATAGATATTGTACAATCGTTGTTAACTTTTCTAGTAACTCTTGTAGAAAAAGCATTTACTAATAATTCATCACTAATAAATCTTAGTGGTTTGTTGTCTTTTGCAAAGGCAGATCTAGGAGTACCTTCTTTTAATCCAGAATGTAATGTTTTATTATAATATTGCTCTACCCATGCATCGTAGTTTGAATTCATCTCTTCTAAAGTATTATATTTTTCTAATGCAGCTTCTGAAATAAACTTGTTTAAAAAGGCGTTAAAAACTTCAATTAGACCTTTTGTTTGGGGGGAGAAGGGCTTAGCATGAATTTTCTGTATGCTACATTTAGCACAAACAGTTTCAAGCTTCTTACTTATGTATGGTTTACCATTATCTAAAAGTATGGTGGAGGGAGTACCATATTTCATGATAACTCTTCTAAGAGAATCTTCTACCTCATAGAAGGTTTGTCTAGAATAAAACTTACCATCCAACATCATTCTAGAGCTATTGTCTATCCAACCAATAAAATAGGTTTGAATCATTTTGTTGTTTTTACCAATTGGTAAATAAGGTCCATATTTAAAATCACTTTGAAGTTGTTCCATCCTATGACTCTTTCGGTATCTTCTAGTTGCAACACCTGTAGATTTAACATAATTATTCATTTGTTTTTTAGAAAACCCAGCTTTTTGAAAATATCTTTGAAGAGTAGATCTTTTTAAGCTTCCTTTTTCAACATCGCCTCTTACCTCTAAGATATATATAATATCTTTAATACTTCTTTGTGGGTTTTCTCTTCTTGCAGTAATTGCTAGATCCAATATCTCTTGCTCAACAACTTTACCAATACTTTTCCCTTTGTTCTTTGGCATTAAAGCAGTGAATCCTCCTTCTTGATAACTTTCTAGATATCTTTTAAGTGTTCGAACACTTGGCCCTCCATTTAAGCTTTTCTCTTTAATGAGGGATAATCTTTCTTTTTTAGTCAAATTTTCATCAATAAATGTGGAAATTAGATTAAACCGTTCAGTAGCTACTATTTCTTGCTTTGTTGCTACATTTTTTGCCATTTTATTACCTCCTAAATAAAACAATACTAATAAAATAGTTGTTTTATCTGGGGTTTAAAATGTGAACTAGTCGGTTTCCTATTTCACTAAATAAACTGCTAAAGAAGCATATTTTGCTAAGATTGCTCCATTTCTTAAGGTCTATAGTTGATAATGAAGTTACATAAGTTAGTAAGTACCTTGTATTTGTAGAAATAATTTTAATGGTATCTTTAAACCTACTATAGTTTCTATAATACCATTTTTTCCAGTTTCTTATTGTAGATATTGCACAAGTGCAATTATCTACTTTAAATGAATGGAAGATATATTGAGTTATTCTAACAGCTGCATATTGTTTGTAGGGAATCATAAAATCTGGTAAAACAGTGTGATATCGTTTTTTACCACTACAATCACAATAATAGACTGGAACCCTGAACTTAACTCTTTTTTCATCAGAAAACTTTAAATATCTAAGTCGATATTTATTTATTTTCATAACTTTTCCACAAACGGGACACTTTATTACATAATCTTCATTTAAAGTTATAAATACACTTTATCTTTTGACATATTGATATTTAGGAATTTCAGTGCTAATATTATAATCACTTTTTTGGTGAGTGAAACCTTAAATAATCTGGTAGAAAATTTAGGAGGTTTCACTCTTTTTTTCTCCTTCTTTTATTACTTTTTTTAATTAATTACGCATTATAATATGGAATAGTTCATAAATAAAGGGACAAAATTAGCAATCTTTATTAGTAATTGTGGACAGAGCACTTAATCAAGCTTTTGACATTAGAAGATAGCAATAACA
>DATFJG010000018.1:0-2543 GCA_035269305.1 Clostridia bacterium | reverse complement strand
TTTACATAATAATATACCGAATATTCATAAATTTCAATACACATTAATATTTATAGTATCTAATTACCCTCTAGTATTTCCTTAATAGATTTGCTTTTTATATTTCTATATGCTATACTCAAATTGAACGATCGTTCATTTGTGGAAGGAGGTCATCTATTAAAAAAGATTTGATCATTAAAAATAGTATAGAAATTTTATCAAATAAAGGCTATTTCAATACAACTACACGTATGATTGCAAAAAAATCAGACATTGCTGTAGGGACAATTTATACTTACTTCAAAAACAAAGAAGCAATAATCAATGAGATATTCCAGATAGAATTTCAAAAGAGATCTATGTACTTAGAGAAAATCACTCAAAAAAATATTACTACGATAGAAATATTTAATCAGTTTCTGGATTTTCATTTTGAGTTATTAATAAAAAATCCAGAACTTTCAAAAGTACTCATCCAAGAAAGTACAAATCCAGAATTACAAACAGTTGAAGGTATTCAAAAGTTTATTCAACAATTGCCAGGCTTTTTTCAAAAAATTTTAGATGAAGGCATCAAAAAAGGAGAAATAAGATCCCTTGATAGTAGTATTACTGCATATATTATCTTCAGCAATATTCGAGGGATTGCTTTAAATACAAATTTATTAAAAAGTGAATTTGTTATAAAAAAAGTAAAAGAAGAGTTAAAAGATTATATATCCTATGCACTTAAGGAGGCATAAAACATGAAAATTATTAAAATGAATAAAATCGAAGGCAAAAAAAACAAAAGAGGCGTTATTGCAAAGGAATTAATTAATCATGACAACACGAAAGTAATGAACTTAGAGTTAAGTCCTGGCGACCATGTACCCCATCATAAAGTACCTGTTGATGTATTTTTCTATATTGTATCCGGTAAAGGTTCCATCCAAATTGGTGAAGAAAAATCAGTAGTTACTGAGAAGGACATTGTTCTTTGTCCACCCAATACAAAGATGGCATTGTGGGCGGATCAAGATGAAGATTTTAAAGTTTTAAATGTAAAGACACCAAACATTAAATAGATGAAAGGATTATAAAAATGAATATAAATATTAATTGGTTAGAAGATAAAAATTTTAAAGGTACTACGAAAGATGGTGAAGGAATACTCATCAGCCCAACTAAAAATTTAAATGGCTATATTTCGCCACCTGATTTACTACTTATGAGTCTTGGCAGTTGTACTGGCTTATTCATTATGCCAGCAGCGAAGGAACTAGGTGTCGTATTAGAAGATTTCGATATTTCTGTTAAGGGTACTAAATCAGAGAATCCACCAAAGTTATTTGAGAAAATAACAATTGCGGTCACTTTCATTGGTGATTTATCCCAAGATGATGCAAAAGAAATTTTAGAAAAATCTCATCAAAGATGTTTTATTCTTCACAGTCTAGATCCAAGCATCACAATTGAAAATGAGATTATTATCAAGTAAATATTTAACAGAACTATTGCCTAAGACTTATTAAATAAAATAATTCTTAGGCAATTTTTATAGTGTCAAATATATAATGGTATGAAAATTTCTCATACCATGGTAGCTAATTATACTAAAACAGCTATGGTTTTGACTACAAATCTTCAAATTGACTTATACATTACTTTCTACTACCCTTTGAAATTTATAAGCAATGTTTTAGTTGCTTTTTTATATCATTTTTTTAATTGAAACTTTTTTAGCACTCCAGCCAAGACTTCTAGCCCATGATCTTAAATCAGATGCTTCTTTTTTATCTTCCCCTTCATATATGACACCTAAAAAATCTGCAAAACCACTTAAATTTCCAATATCGTCAAGAACGGATAAACCTTGTTTACTAATACAAACGGGTTTGTATTTATCTATTACTACCTTCTCTGCTGCTTCAAGTTCATATTCAGAAATTATATTTTCTTCTATTAAATCTTCACAATCTTTATACTTAGTTATTTTAATGATCCAGTTATCTCCGAAATCATAATTATAAATAAGTTCCTCTGTTACCGGAAATAAATTAACAGTATCAATGGAATCACCTTGAGCTGCTAATATTTCATTGATCTCTAATCTTTCTAATAAACTTTCAGTACCACCTTCTAAATAAATAGCTGTATTCATCTTTTCAATCGTCAAATCAATCAATGGTGCTTTTTTTATAACCCTTAGTTCAGAATTTTCATCTTCTTTTCTCTTCCAATAATCTGCAAATTTCTCTTTCACTTCCACTGTTTTAAAACGTTCTAAAAGTTTTTGTATATCTTGCTTTGCTACCCCTTCATTTTCCATCCATCCACCGTATACATATGGCCCAATGTATTTTCTTTTAAGCCAGGTTTTAAAGCTCCCACTTTCGTAATCATCGTCCCAAAAAACATCATTTTCTGCTTCAGATGGGGGTTGAAATAGTATACCTACTAAATCAGACCATCCTTTTACAGTTCGGTCTGTCAATGCATCATATATTTTTTCTGGTAAATAAAAACTACGCAAATGGCCGTTTTGCCAACCAAACAATCTTTGAATGGCATAGTGTAGA
>DATFJG010000017.1:0-6265 GCA_035269305.1 Clostridia bacterium | reverse complement strand
TAAGCTGCCATTAATATCTGAATTAATTATACCTTTAGTTGTTTTAAATAGTCCTCTTGTGATTCTTCTTTTTTTGTTTGCATTTGATTGATTCACTTTTTCTAAATCAACTGAAGAAACGATTGAGGTGTAGGCTTCATTTAAGTTTGCTCATAATGCACTTTCCTATTAAAATAAAAAAGCCGCCCAATATTGATTAGGCGGCTAAAAATCAATTTTAAAGTTTTTTAAATTAGTATATAACTAATGCTGACGTTTGCCCTGGTATACTCATTGTCATCATTGGTAAGGTAATAATTTCTATATGCGAACCGATTTCTAGACTATGATTAAAATAAGTAGTATCAACAGAAGCATGAATAATTGTTTGATCCATTATATCTGTTGATTTTTCTTTATTAGAAATTGTAATACTAATTTGATCATTTGCTTTGTAATTGACTTCTTGGATGTAACCACTTTGTTTACCTAATGAATCTTCACTTAAGTATAAATCACCTTTTTCAATGCTCATACCTAAACTTAAAATTTCATTAAAGAATTCTACCGGCACTAAAGTACGACCGTCAATAATAATCGGAGCATGACTTAATTCTCTTGGTGCCATACGATTCTTAAAATAAGCATTTTTTCCAATAGTGATTGATGTCCATTGTGCACCTTTTAATAGATCCACTGAGTGGGTGTCGTTATTCCAGGTAACTTCATAGCCTAAGGCACGTAGCGTTTCAGCTAAGGGTACCATCATCATACCGTCTACACTATGTGGTAATACATCTAAATCTAATGGCTCATTATTAATATAAACATTCTTTTCAATAAGTGTACCCATAGAATTGTGCTTTACATTTGAAGTGTTAATAAATGATTTCAAGCGAAACACATTTTTTTTATCTGTTTCTACCAATTGAACACGTTGATTGATAACAAAATCTTCACTATTAGTAACTGTAAAGCTTTTAACAATATCTCCTACCAAAAGATCAATTGAATCACTTTCTATTGCCTTGATTATTCCCGTTGGTGTAAATTCTGTCGGTTCATGTGCAGAGATAAGAACAGGTTTTACCGGTTCTGTATCTGCAAAAACAAACATTGATGTACTTAAAACCATCATAACTAGTAATAAACTTAATATTTTTTTCATTTTTTCCTCCATAATTTTTCTTTTTTGTCTGTCATTGATTAGACGGCTTCCTGGAGAAATAGTTTCATTTTTATAAATATTTCTTCAACTCCATGACTAATTCTTCATAAAAATCTAAAATATTCCATTGATCTGCTAGTCTATTCATATTTAACCAACTAAACTTGGTATTATTTTGACAATTTTCAAGGATTAGAAACTATTTTCTGCATCACACGAGCCGTTTATAGTGTATAATAAAGATAATAACTGGGAAAGGAGATTTTATGGGAGATGGAAGATATTATACATATTATCAATTTTTTGATGTATTTCTAGTACTTATTTCAATTATATTAGCGATAGGAAACTTGATCTATTTTCAATACAGAAAAAGCAAGGATACTAAATTAGCCCATATTAATATACCACTAATCCTAATAATTGTTTTTTGTATTATAGGAATGATTGAAACGGTTATTCCCAATCTTTATTACGCATATATGCTCAGAAATATTGAATGCGGACTATTATTATTAGTGATTATAATGTTTTCTTTAGATAAAGAAACAATTAATAGTAATAAAAAAATAATTGTTGGACTATTAATTTCAATTATTCTAATATTATTTTTTAATGGAATATTTGTTAAAAGTTATGATTTTCATAAAGTGGTTTATACCTATCTGTATAGAATGCTATTAGTCTCTTGTCTGATTATATGGGTTTTTTTAAGTGTAAAAAATCTGTTTATTAAAAAAATATCATATAATAACAAGCAAATTATAAGTATTAAATTATTCACGGTATTAATTCCTATATTAATATATTTAGTGATCCTTACTAAAAATTCAAATTTTTTGGAATATTTTGAAATGATAATGATTATATGTTTTACAATATATATTTACCTTTCATTTAGGCTTAATAATGAATCATCTTTGACAATGCTAGCTTTTGATAAAATAAGAGAAGTCAGTACTAATTATATTTTCGTAACAGATGAGACTTATAAATTAATATACAAAAATAAAGCTGCGACTAAATCGGGTTTCTTTAATGAGGCCTTAAATATAAATGCTTCTGATTTTTCAACTATGTTTAAAGGTAACAGTGTCAAAAGAACTACTGATCTAGGGAAAGAATATATTAGGTTAGAAATAAACGATGATACTAAATATTTTGCATATAAGAAAAAACCTTTGGAAAGTGGGCAAAAAAATATTGGGTTTATAATTACGATTACTAATATAACTGATTTAATTAAATTACTTGTAAATTTAGAAAATAAGAAGGAAGAATCAATAATTGCTAATGAAAAATTAAAAAAATATTCTGACGTCGTCTACCATGTTGAAAAAGAAAAAAGAATAAATATTCTACTTGAAGAAGTTCTTTCATTAAGAGATATTCAGATGCAGCGTTTATCTCAGATGATCTTTGATACTAAAGAAAAGTCAAATGAGAAGAATTTTGAAGGATCTGTTGATGTTGCAATAAATTTAGCAAATGAAATTTTAGAAGAAGTAAGAGATACTGTTTCAAAATATAGAGAATACGATAGCATCAAAACTTCATGAAAATACGTAGAAATAATAGGTATATCTAGTTGATACTAGGGAAAATTCTAGGGAGGATAAAATGGTGAAAGTAATATTAGTAGATGATCAGTTACTGCTAAGAGAATCGATAGCTATACTACTTGAAAATGATGAAGAAATAGATGTTGTGGCTACTGGTGAAAATGGGAAAGAAGCTATAAAGTTGTGTGAAATTTATAAGCCGGATGTTATATTAATGGATATAGAAATGCCAGAGCTTGATGGTGTTTGTGCTACAAAAATTATTAAAGAAAAATTTCCTTATATAAAAATAATAATGTTGACGACTTTTGAAAATCCCGACAATATTATGGAGTCTTTTATCAATGGGGTAGATGGCTATATAGTAAAGAACATATCACATAAAGATTTGACTAGGAGCATCAAATCTGTCAATAATGGACTCACTGTAATAGATAAAAGTGTTAAGAAAATAATGATGGATCGATTTAAAAGTTTAAGTGAGTATTCCTCTAGATATAAGGATATATTAACTAATCGAGAAATAGAAATAGTGAAATTGATTGCAACAGGTCTTAGTAATAAAGAAATCGGGGTGGAATTGTCATTTTCCCAAGGGACAATAAAAAATAATGTTAGTAAAATATTAAAAAAACTTGATATGTCTGACAGAATGCAAATAGCTATTTTTGCAATAGAAAATGGAATTGTTTAGGAGAAGATATGAGATATGGTTGGGATGTAGAGGTTGCAACAATTGTACTATGGAATTTTTTTGCTTTTATAGTAAATATAGTAGCTTTTGTAATCATATATATGAAAGCTAATAAAAATAAGTCATTAAATGCATTTTTTATTGTGCAGTTTTCTATGATGATATGGCTTATAGGAAAAATTCTAAAAACTGTTTCGCCTACTGTAGAACTTAGGTGGTTTTTCATTGTCTTTTATTATCTAGGTATTTGCTTATTAGAAGTTAGTTTTTTGGATTTTTCCTATATTTACTATAAGGGAAAAACTATGAACAAAAAAATAAGAAGATCTATATATCTAGTGGGAGTAATCCAATTTATTATTATAGTTACTAATCCACTGCACCATAAATTTTATAGCGCATATAACTTTTGGGGGGATGATTTTGGATATGCCTTCTATGCCCACATGGCAATTAATTATTTGTTTATTTTAATAGGAATGGTATTTTGTAGTATTAAGTTTAAAAAGCAAATTAGTAATAAAAGTAAAGTAGAGAAAAATCTTATTACAATCGCCATATTAGTACCCATTGGTGTTAATATTCTTTATATAACACGTACATTAGAAAGGCTATTTATTTATCTTGGCATTCAAATATTTGATATTACACCTTTGATCTATACATGGTCACTACTTGTATTCGTCTATGCTACTTTTAAGTATGAATTTTTTGAATTAACACCTATTATGAAACATGAAGTTGCTAAAGAGCTAGATAATCCTGTACTCATATTAAATAATAAATTTGAAATTTTATATACTAATTCACAGTTCAAAAAAGTGTTTAAAGATAGTGAAGAAATCAATAGCAAACTCACATTGAATAAAGACACGACTGGTGATAGTATTTTTTACTACAATAGTCGTTATTATACATACTGCATTAATAAGTATAATGGTATAGATGGTGAAAAACTTATTATTTTTTTTACTGATGTGACATCTTATGAACTTGCTAAAACTGCTCTTGCTGAAGAAAATGAAGTGCTTGCTATATCAAATGCGAAGTTAGAAAATCAGATTAATCTATTAAAACAAACCTCTCATGTAGGTGCAAAAAATTATATTGCGCGAGAGTTACACGATATATTAGGGTATTCCCTAGTAGTAACAATTAAACTTCTTGAAGTTAGTAAAATCTTGTATAAGAAAAATAAAGAGCGAGCATATGATAGCCTTGAAAAGGCTAATACGGCTATTCAAGAGGGATTTGAAAATATGAAAAATATAACAAGCAAAAATAGTGATATTGTTTATAATACTAATATGCTTGAGAAGGAAATAAAAAGTATGTTAAAAATAGTTGATGTTAGCGGTATTGGTGCGAGTTATTTTATGAGAGGTAAGAAAACCATAGTTGATGAAAAGATGTACGACACCATAAAAAAGATAATAACAGAAATTGTTACCAATATTCTTAAACATGCGAATGCTACAAAAATGTTTGTATCCATTGATGCCACCAGTGAGGAAATAAAGATACAAATTATGGACAATGGTATTGGTACAAAGAACATAGTTAAAGGAAATGGTCTGAATGGCATTGATGGCAGATTGTCTTTAGTGGGCGGTAAAGCTAGATACACAAGTGAAAACAAAGAAGGGTTTGTAGTTAATATAAGAATCCCTTTATTCAAGTAATAATATTAAAGGCTTAAATTTTTAGGCCTTTTTTTAATTGCATGGATAGCCACCTGGCTAAAAAATAGTGTAAAGTGGCTATGACAAAATGACTACTAGTATATAGTATTTAATTCCTTTTGATGCTAAGATAAACATATCGATGAATACCATTAATAGTAGAGTTTCACAAAGGAGGATTTTAGTATGAGTAAATCGCACGAAATTGATTTTAAACTTTTTGGAGATGACATGCAATTTGTTGAAATTGAATTAGATCCAGATGAGAGCGTTCTTGCTGAAGCGGGTGCAATGATGTATATGGATCAAAAGATAGGTATGGAAACTATCTTTGGAGATGGCTCCGGGAAAAGTCACGGGAAGGGCTTAATGGGCAAACTTATGGGGTCTGGTAAAAGAGTCATTACTGGTGAAGGTTTATTCATGACAGTGTTTACCAATAAACAGCCTGGTAAAGGAAATGTAGCTTTTTCAGCACCTTATCCTGGCAAAATTATACCTTTTGATTTAAAAGATTTTGATGGAACAATTATTTGTCAAAAAGATGCATTTTTATGTGCTGCTAAAGGCGTTTCTATAGATATTTATCTACAGAAGAAATTAGGTGTAGGATTTTTTGGTGGAGAAGGTTTTATTATGCAAAAACTTGAAGGGGATGGATTAGCATTTTTACACACTGGTGGAACAGTTATAAGAAAAGATTTAGCCCCTGGAGAATCTCTTAAAATAGATACCGGTTGTCTTGTCGCAATGACTAGTACTGTTGATTATAATATAGAGTTTGTAGGGGATATCAAGTCAAGTATCTTTGGCGGCGAAGGATTATTTCTTGCGACTTTAAAAGGGCCAGGCAGTGTTTGGTTACAGTCCATACCTTTTAGCAGAATGGCAGACAAAATTTACTTAGCAGCAACAAAAGGTAAAGGTTCAAGGAAAGGGGAAACAAAAGGTATGAACAATCCCCTGGAAGAACTATCAGGATTAGCCAATTTATTTGGCAGGGATTAATATGAAAAAGTTAATCCTATTAGGAATCATAGCAGTTATTCTATTATCCGTGGGCTGTTCCAATGCTCAAGAAGTAGATACAAGTAGTAATGATGTTGAAAGTCTATCGGAAAATAGTGAAGTTGTTGTAGAAAAAACAGGTAATACTGAAGAACCTGAGCAGGAAGGAACT
>DATFJG010000016.1:0-9260 GCA_035269305.1 Clostridia bacterium | reverse complement strand
TTCAAAAGGTTCAAACATTAATAATCACTCCAAAACTCTATGATACTTTAATTATATCATAGATAATGGTTGATTTAGAGGGTAAAACCGAAATAATTTTAGTGTTTTAAAGAAATTTTAGACTTTTCGCAGTGTAATCATTAATTAAATAAAATATAAACAATATAACTGTGTTATTCATACTATATGTTTAGTATGACAAAAAACTTTTAAACAGATTTAGCTTTTTCTATAATCTTACCATCATTTAAAACAATCTTAACTTTCCATTCTCCACTTTCTTGAATAGTCCAACCTTTTTGAATCCAGGTTGTTTCTCTAAATAAAAAGAAAGGTTCATCATAACTTCTATACACAAATTGATTATTATAATAAAAATCTACATAATTAACTTTCTCGGGATACTCAGCAGCAACATGAATCCACCTCTTATTATCCCAACTTGTATTTTCTTCTAGCCCTTGTAAATAAAACTGCTCATCAATAGGTAATTCATCTATTTCAATTCCAACATTTTTTGCCATTCTTCGAGCAAAAAACTCATCCTGTCCTTTGGTAATGCCCCAATCACAAGGAGGCTCCTGTTTTGTGAAATTGTTATAATACCCCCATGAAGTATGAGTTTGTTTTGCAACATCTAAGCGAGTAAAACAAGGTGAATCTTCATTGCAAACTATTGGTTTATCAGGAGCAATTTCTTTTATTTTTTTTATTAGGTCATAATACTCTCCTTGAGTTAATCCATTTCCATGTAATAATATAACATCACTATAATCAATTACATTTTTATGAATTGAACCACCGCCACCGCTAGAACCTATGGGTAATCCTCCCGATTCTTTTCTAACCATATCTATCAAAATCTGCATTGTGTCTGGTGACCTCATAAAAGAATGATAATTCCAAGGCTCAATATCATATTCATTAGCTAAATCAATAATTACATTGGTATATTTCCCATCACGAAGAAATCTTGCAGCATTTTTAAGAGCTGATTTGATAGCCATACCATCTTTTAATCTTTTAGCCTGAGCCCAATATAAGATATTAACAATCACTACCATTCCCAAAGAATCTGCTGCTTTTATTAATCTATCTAATCTCTCAGCATATTTCTCATCAAATTCTTTTCCATCCGTACCAAAAGGATTATTATTGATGTCTTCAACATCTATAGTAAATACTGGCCAACCTCCCTGAATACCAACTGTAAAAGCTCTTAACCCGTAATCATACCATTTAGGTAATGCCTTAATTAAATCATCTGTGTTTTTATCCGGGTCAAATTTTTTTCCAAATCTATCAAAACGAGTTCTATCTATTTTGTCGTCAAATATACCTTGAATAAAACGAGAATTCATTAATAAACCTTGACTGTCTTTTGAATTTTTTATCTCGCTATAAACTAACTCACCATTAATTAGAAAATTATTCTTTTTAATTTCTAAAGTTGTTCTTCCCATTTGTCATCCCTCTCTATAAAATATCTGTTTAAAGCAATTAAATACTTTTAAAATTATCAAACTTTAGAACGTACATAATCAAAAATATCAAAAGCATCTGCACCTTCGCTTTGCATTTTATATAATTCATTTTCATCAATTTTATCTACAATATCATACATGTAGTCCATCCATTCAAAAGTTTTTTCCATAATTTTAATTGGGTCATGTCTTTGAGGAAAAACATCTGCAGTTATCCAATCATTGTAACCAACTTTTTTAAGATAAAGTATTAGTTCAAGATAACTCCAAAAATTAACTGTTCCAGGCACCATATCCCAATCCCAATTTCTATAATTATCATTTATATGAACATAAAACAACCTGTTAGTAGTACCTAGAAAAGCAACTGAGTCTGCTGGAATCTCTAATGCTTGAAATGCATGTCCAACATCTAAAGTAACTCCAACATTATCTTTATTTATAATATTGCACAAATAAGCCATTTTCCCAGCATTATTAAAAACAGTATGAGCTCGAGGCTCTGAAATCTTATATTCCAAACTTATTCTTACGTCTTTTCTATAATCAGCAGCTTCACTAAGAATTTCTATTGTATTATTAAAAGCTTTAACATAATCGATTTCAAAGGTATAATCAGAACCATCGGCTAATGGACAAGTTGTTACTAAATTACATCCAAGTTCAGCTGCTATATCCATAGCTTTTTTTAGATGGTTTTTTGCATCTTCTCTAACCTCTTTTTTAACACTGGTAAAAGCTCCAAAACGCCATTTTTCTTCTGACTTGATATTTAAATTGACAGAAGAAACATCTAAATTGTATTCTTTTAATAATTTTTTCAATTTATCATAATCTTCAAAATCTTGAGGGTAAATTACTTCTAACCCTGAGCAACCCTTAACTTTACTAGCCATTTCAATAATTTTTTCTATGTTTCTGCTTGGTTGATATTGAGTGAATCTATCTTGTAAATTACCTAAAAAACCTGTTATTATAGAATATTTTCTTTTCATTTTGTTTCCTCCAATCAAATTAATTTTTTAGTTTTAGTCATTAACTCCCCTATCAACTTCTTTATCGGTGAAAATATCTTTACCATCCCTCACTGTAGTAGAAAAACTAAAGAAAACTGAACCATTTTCTCCTGCTTGAAACCAATGCTTTGTTCCTGGTTCTAAAATGATTTGTTCTCCCTCATTTAAAATGTTCTCATTTAAAACTGTGTATTCTTCTTCTTTTTTATCTGGTATAAATCCCTTAGATAAGGTATTATCACCAGGTATATATACTCTAAGCGGTTCTTTTATTACTCTTAATATTTCTTCTTTCCCGGGGTCATTGCCAATCGGTGGATGTAGATGTTCTGGTAATGTTTGATTTGGTAAAAGTACAATTACTTTTACCCCAATTCTATTAGTATTTACAAAAGTAAAAATTTGTGCACCTTCATTTTGGAAATTATCTAAACCAAAATCAGCTAATTCGCATTTTTCAATTTCATTATTATTAATTTTTATACTTGTTTCTTTAATCATTTCAATTGCTCTATTCTTAAACTCATTTGCTTCTTTTTCTTTCATATTTCTCCTCCTCTATTTATATTCGTTACGTCAAATCTAATAGTTTTTTTGAAAATATTAATAGTTATCATAATTGTCAGGTTAGGAATTTGCATAAAATGCAGGAATCCCTCCCCCTGAGCTCGTAAATAGTAATTGAGAGATCACAACTCACTACACCCAGAAAGGAAAGGATCCTAAGTTATGATTTCTCGAAAAACACCTAATTTCCTGCTTAAACCTCTTTTGAAATTTCTTCTTTTAGTCTATCTCTTTATCTCAAAACTTTTCCATGTTGATTTTGAACCCAAAGATAAGATTGATGACAGCTATACCAAATTTAACAGCTTTAATGACCCACTACCTGATATTGAACTCAATAATCCTGATCATCAGGAAATTCTGGCTGATGCCAGAGAAAATGGGGAACCAATTAAACCTGTTAACCGCCGTAAACCTCTAACTGTAGATGTTGATGGATGCTCTAAATGTGGAGCTCCCAAAGAATATCTCTACAGCTTTGGTCATGATCCAGATGGTTACCAGAAATTCCAGTGTAAAGTCTGTGATCATCAGTGGGCTCCTGAAAAACCTGAACAAAGACCTAAAACCCATCCTACTTATCGCTGTCCTTTTTACGGCTATGCCCTTTCTAAGGAAAAAGAACGCAAGAATTTTACCAAGTATAAATGCCGCAATGATGACTGTTCTAAATGGGAAAATGAACATAAGCGTTACCGCTATAGAGCCTATGATTTTGATGCTGATGATCTTGAAGTATCAAGGCCTGATAAAGAACCTGTTAACTTAGATCATTCTCAGTATGGTAATTTTATAATCTCCAAAGCCATGGACTTTTTTATCGGTCTTGGTCTTTCTTTAAGACAAACTTCTAGAGCCCTTAAACTGGCCTTTAATGTTTCTCCATCAGCTCAGACTATCCAGAACTGGACTGTCTCTTTAGCCTACAGACTGGGTCCTAAAATTAAGGAGCTTGATCTGCCTTTATCAGGCATTGTTGCTGTTGATGAGACATATATCAAAGTCAAAGGCAGCTGGCACTATCTCTTTACTGCCATTGATGGTAAAAACGGCTGTATTATTGCTCAGCATTTATCCAGGCATCGAGACGCCAAAGGTGCAATCACCATCCTCAAAAGAATTATTGAGCAATATCAGGACCAGGATTTTGTCCTTGTTTCTGATATGGCACCCATCTACAGTGCTGCTATTCATGCAGCAAAGATATTTTTTGGGAATAATATAGAGCACAAACAGGTCAAGGGTCTTTTTACTGATGATGAAAACTCAGATGAACTCTACCGACCCTATAAAAATATCATTGAGCGGTTTTTTGGCACCTATAAAGCTCATTACAACCGACATAAGAGTTTTAGTTCTCTGGATGGTGCTATTGCTCATGCAACCTTATATCAGCTTTATTTTAACTATCTTAAACCACATAGTACTTTTGATGATAAACCACCGCTAGTAGTAGAGAATTCAAGAGGTCAGCCCATTGAATCCTGGGCTCAACTTATCAAATGGATCAATAAATCTGATAAGTAACTAAATATTCCTACTGGATAATTTTTTAGAAAATTATCCCTAAGTCTTTTAGAGAACTATATTTATTTAATTCCATTTTTTAACTCTGATTACATCTTCAAACTTTTGACATTTTAACTATTTTTATTATAATTAAAATTAGTGGTGCTCTATTGCTATTTACTTACATTTTATGGTAACTATCATATTTTATTTGACGTTATCTTTATATTTTTAACACCTATTTATCTATTACCCTTTAACAGCCCCAGATGTAAGACCTTGAATTATATATTTTTGACCAAATAAAAATAATAATATTACTGGTATAGTGGTCATAACTGCAGAAGCCATAAACATTGATATATATTGGATTTCTCCACTTTGCCCCATCATATCAAATAAACCAACTGCAAGTGGCTTCAATTTACCTTTATTTAGCATTATACTGGCAAACATAAATTCTCTCCATGCCAACATGAAAGCAAAAGTGCCTGCAGCTACTAAACCAGGTGCAGAAACCGGAAGTACAATTTTATAAAACGCTTGAAATCTGGTACATCCATCAACTAAAGCACTTTCTTCTAATTCAACTGGAAATGTACTACCGAAATAACTACGTAACATCAAAGTTGAAAATGGTAATGACCATGTTGTATAGGCTAAAATTAATCCTAAATAATTATTTACTAAACCTAATCTTAACATCCAAAAATAAAATGGTGTTATTGTAACTACTTTTGGTAACATTTGTGTTAATAACAAAACCATCATTAAAAAAGTAACTCCTTTAAATTTATATCTCCACATACTATATGCTGCCAATGTTGCAAGTGAAATACCAAGAATTGTAGTCGTCAATGTGATAAAAATAGTATTTGCAAAATATCTAGCAATAGGAAAAGCACTCCATACATCTATAAAATTATTCCAAGCAAAAGTTTCAGGCCACCAATTAGGAGGTATTTTATAAATTTCTGCTTGTGATTTAACCGCTGTAAGGAACATCCAATAAAAAGGGAAAGTCACAAATAATACATAAATAATTACCAATACCCATATGAGAGTTTTATAACTTATTTTTTTTGCAATTCTATTATTATTAATCATCTTAACCTCCCATTATTTAATAGATTCTGTTTTCTTTGAATGTCTTAAATAGAAATATGCAAAAATTGATGATAATACTAAAATAGCTATTCCTGCAGTAGAAGCATATCCAAATCTAAATGAACTAAATGCTTTTTGATACACAAATACTCCCAATATGTTTGTGGTACCAAATGGTCCTCCCATTGTCATCAAATAATTATAATCAAAATGACTTAGATTCCATATCATAGATAATGTTACTGTCACTACCATAACAGGTTTAATATATGGTAATGTTATATGTCTAAATTTTTGTAGAACATTTGCTCCATCTATAGAAGCAGATTCATACAGTGAGTGTGGTATGCTTTGCAATGCTGAAAGAAACATAATTGTTTTAAAAGTAAAAGATGTCCATACTCTAACAAATAAAACCGACCAAAAAGGTAATCCTCGACCAAAAATTGTAGTATCTATATCAGATAGAAAACCTAATGGTCTATCAATCAAATTCAAATTTAACAACAAATGGTTAATTGGACTAAAATCTTTACTTAAAAGCCACCACCATGTAAAAGCAATAATTACAGAAGGAGTAACCCATGGAATAAGAGTTATTGCTCTATAAAAACCTCTCCCAATTATTTCTTTATTTAATAATAATGCAACTGCTAACCCAATTATAGTACTTATCAAAACAGAAAGAAATGCAAACAAAATAGTATTATTTATAGTAGCCCAAAAACTACTATCTGTTAATAATTCTTTATAATTTCCGAAACCAATAAATGGTTTTTTGGGGTTAATTAATGTCCAATCAAAAAAACTTAATCTTATTCCTTCTAATAGTGGATATATAGCTAAAGAAAATATAAAAATAAAGGCTGGAGATACCATCAATATTGGATACCAATCAATTTTTGCAAAAAAAGATTTGTTTTGTCCTCTTTTTTTGGATTTCAATCTAAGCCCTCCTAAAGTTATTATATAGAGGGATTTGCAAACAAATCCCTCTATATATAGTATAAATCAACTATTCTTCATAGTTCTCTAATAAATCATTCATCCGCTCTTCAGTTTCTTCTAAAGCTTCATCGATACCTTGTCTTCCACTTAAAACATCTACCACCATATCATAAATTGGACTACCTGGTTCACTTTTCGTAATCTGTGACCAAGCTGGATGTTGATGTTGAGTACTTCTACCATAACGAATAGACTCAACTATACTTCCTAACCACCAATGGTCCTTAAAGTAGGGGTTTTCATTCACTTCTCTCATTGGACTAATTGTTTCTGAAACTTTTGTATAACGTAATTGTCTTTCTGGTGTCATCAAAAATTCTAACCATTTTAATGATGCATCAACATCACTAGTTCTATGCATTACTCCAAAATAACCGCCACCCATAAAAGCTACACGCTTTTCATTTTTTATTGGAATAGTTCCACTAGTTTTATCTACAAGTTGAGGAGCACTTCTTTCAAGATTAGCACCAAAACCATAACCAGCTTGTGTTAACATTGCAGTTTTGCCACTATAATACATAGCTTCAGCGTTATAGTCTGGGTCAATTACTGACGGAGACATTACTTCATGAACATATATTAAATCATAAAGAAATTGCAAAGCTTCTTTAGCTTCTGGGCTATTAATAGCTGATTTTTGATTATCTTCAGTTAAAAACTCTCCTCCAGCTTGCCACAGCCAATTATAAAAGTTTTGAACAATATCATTTTCTATTGCTACTCCCCATCTTGTAACATTACCATTTTCATCTCTTATTGTTAACTTCTTTCCATATTCAACTAAATCTTCCCATGTATCAGGTGGTTCAGTTATTCCAGCTTCTTCAAAATAATCTGTGCGATATGCAAGTGTTTTTACATCTATCCTCCAAGGAAAACCATACCATCTATCTCCAAAAGTAACATCTTGTAGAGTTGAAGCATAAAACATTTCTTCTAGTCCTTCTTGCCCTCCAAATCTATCTTTATATTCAGAAATATCCATAGGTCCATATTTTTCATTTCCTATTCTACTAAAGGTATAAGCCCAAAATCCATCAGCTACATCTGGTCCAGGTGCTCCTGAAGAAACCATCATTAACTTATTGAATGCCTGATTCCAATTAATAATTTCATACTCAACATTTATGCCAGTTTCTTCTTCAAATTCTTGTGTAAGGTCATCCAACAAATCAGTTTGAGCCGAAGAAGTACCATAGTTCATTGTCCAAAAAGTTATGTCCTGTGCTAAAGCACTACCAGTAAAAACAACTAAACAAGAAACTACTAATAATATAAATAATTTTTTCTTCATTTTCTCCTCCTTTTAATAACTTAAACTTAACTTCTCTACAGTCGGATTTAATATTTAAGCTTTACTTTTTATAATACCCCCCCTCAAGTTACTATCCGAATGGATATATTCTTAATATATCTTTACGAACTCTTTCCCAATGTTTATGCATAGTTTCTCTTGCACCTTTTGCATCACCTTTAACTATTTTTTCAAAAGTTTCTCTATGTTCTTTAGTAGACTTTTTTCTATTAGTTAATATTTTTCTCATCATTATTCGAACACGATGAATTTGGGTGTCTATTTTTTTTAAATCTTCTATAATATATTCATTATCGCAGAACTTTCTCATAATACTATGAAATAATTCGTCTGATTTTATCCATTTTTCTATATCATTATTTTCAAATGCTATTTCCATATTCTTAACTTGTTCAGAAAGCTCATCTAAGTCAATTTCATCTTTTCTTTTAACTACTAAATAAACTGCCATACTTTCCAGGCCTTCTGCAGTTTCATAAATATTTTTTATTTCATTACCTGAAAGAATTTTTACAAATGTTCCTTTTCTAGGAATAACATCAACCAAATTTTCGTTATTTAATTTACTTATTGCCTCTCTAATAGGAGTTCTGCTCATTTTCAATTGAGTTGCTAAATCAGATTCAGAAAGCTGCTGACCTGGCTTAAGGTCCAAATTTAAAATTGATTTTTTAATAGAATTATAAGCTCTTTCTGATTGAGATATATTTTTATTGGATTTCAAACTACTCATAATATCACCCCTTGTTTGAATACTGTATTGAATACTGTATTGTATACAATTCCTTTAAAATAATTATAACTCTCTTTTTTTTAATTGTCAAATTTTTTTGACTATTATTTTTGGTTCTTCTCCAAATGAAAATTGTAGAATTAGATACACGGAAATTTGTCATAAAATATTATATATCTTAAAATATTAGAAAACTCATATATCTCAGCAAAATCTCAGCAAAACGAATAAAAACAAATAAAAATAAATAATACTAGATAACAAGAATAGTTATTTGAAACATTAATAATTAAAGGTTATTAATAATATACGTGAATCAATAAAAAACAGTATATTTATCTACGGATCAGTAGGTTGAGGGTTCAAGTCCTTCCGGGCATGCCATTATATTCATTTAAATATCAGGAAAGAATTTCAATTCCAGTTATAGTAAACTGGGATATTTTTATATGTAAAACAAAATATATTTATTAAAAGGCGTACTTATTATAGTATGCTTTTTTGTGTTTTAAGCAGGA
>DATFJG010000015.1:0-36384 GCA_035269305.1 Clostridia bacterium | reverse complement strand
TCCATTGTTTGGGTTGTGCCATTATGAATCACCATATCTGGTGTGTGTACTAATACAAAACCACTTGATTTTATTACTGAATAACTCATCTTTTCAACCTCCATTTGAAAAAAGTGGATAGCCTTTTACTATCCACCCTTTTTATAATTAAAATACTGTTTGCTCACTTATTTCAGTTGTTAAAGCTTTTAAAGATTTTTCGATTAGTTTTCTTCTTAAACTTTTTTCTTCAGGTTCTGCTAATGTAGGATCTCCTAATGGATATGGAATAGCAGTCGCTGGTACAATTCTATTGGCACCTACCGTTAATGAAATAGGTACAACTGTACAAACATGTACTACTGGGATACCTGATTTTTCAATTCCTTTTACCATCGTTGCTCCGCAACGTGTACAAGTACCTCAGGTAGAAGTTAAGATTACTGCATCTACACCATCTGCTAATAATTGTTTTGTAAACTCCTCAGCATATTTTAAAGAATTTTTAACTGAAGTTCCATTACCAACTGTTGAGTAGAATGTATTATATAACTCACCAATAATGCCTTCATCTTCCATATCTCTTAAAACATCAAGAGGTACTACTCGGTTAGCATCATCATTTGCAAAAGATGGATCATACCCACCATGGGCGGTCTCGTGACATGCTACTTCCAAGTCTCGTACACCTGTAATATCATAAGCACCATACTTTGATGCTGAAGATGATTCAATTCTATCAGGATTTCCAGGTGGTACAATTCCACCAGACGTAACCAGTGCAATCTTTGCCTTTGATAAGTCTTTAATAGCTTTTCCAGGCTCAACATTATCAAATACTGGCATTGGATATTCTGTTTCATAATCTTCTTTTTTTAACTTCTTAACTAACATATCAACTGCTCTTTTGCCACCAATCTCATCAACAAAAACATTGCGTCTAACACCCATTGGGATATATCCTTCTTCTTCAGGTTTTCCAATAGCTTCATTTTTGGCTAATTTTAATGCAAATGAACTCATCAGTGGTAGTGCTTTTCTCATAGAAGCTGCAGAATCTCCAGTTTCTATGATATAGACATCTTTTGCATACATGTCTACACCAGGATTTTCTTTATACATAGCAGTCAATACAGGAATATTTAATTCTTCTTTAACATATTTTGCAATTGCACCACAAGCAACACCATAACGTCCGGCATTAAATGCAGGTCCAGCAATAAACAAATCTGGATCATATGATTTGATCATTTCAAATACTTCAGCTTGTGCTTCTTCTAAGTTTTCATTAAAATATGAATCACCACAAATAATGGTTCCTACAATTTCTGCTTCTTCTTTAAACATACTATTTAGTCCCATTCCTGGACCCATAAAACCATCTTTTTTCTCTGGTTTTATATCTGCTTTTTCTTCACCACCAATTCCAGCAAAGAATTGGTTAATATAATGTACTACTTTTATTTTTTCCATTGTATGCCTCCAAACTATTTTATTTGAATAGCTTCCTCGGTTCCACTGAACCTTCTCAATAAATTTAAAAAATCTTTTTTGGGTATTTTTATAAAAATGGGGTTTTTATAAAAATTTACAGTAACTTGTTCTAATCATATTCATTTCTTCTTGAATTGAATCAAGATCTAATACCATTTCCATCATACCAATCTGTTCTTCAAAGACATCTTCGTCAACCGTTTCTTTGAACTCTGGTTCAATTGCATGATAAGTTGCTAGTCCTAATGAAACGCCAGCTAATGCACCTGCAAAAGTTGGATCGCCATTAGATACTGTTTCCGCTGCTAAACCTGCTGTTTCAGCTTCTGCAGCTCCAAAAATTACAACAATATTTTCTCCCCCATGTTCCTCTGTTAAATCTTTTACCCGTTTTTGATTTTCTAAATCCATTGCGCCTGCAGCCGTTCAGACAAAACATTCAGTTGTTGAAAAAACTACTTCAGCACTTTCTACTGTATTAACACATTCTGCAATCGCTTCACCAGGAACGCCATCTCTGTCCCCAACGATGATTACTTTTTTGTTTTCAAGTAAACTCATTATTCTCCTCCTTATTTAATTAAAAAGTTCTTGCTGTTAATTTATTAAATCCTAACTCATTTGTTGCACCAGTGATTACTTGTATTTCTGCTAAAATTGATCCATCTTCTCTTAGTGACCCTTCAAAACCACCTGCAATTTTATCAACATAATCTAACATTCCAATTACTTTCTTCATTGGTGGTAATTCGATTAATTCATTAGCATTTCCACCTGTTACAACTGCATTAGCTTTTACATCTGCATCTGCCAATGACTGACTTGAGCCATCACGTCCTGCATATTCATCTGTCACAATAACTGTATCGATACCTTTATCTTCAACTTTTGTACAGTTCATAATTAAATCAGTGTCTGGGTTACCAAAACCTTCTTGAGTAATAATGACACCATCAAGTCCAAGATATTCAGTAAGTTTTGCAACGAAATCAGATGATCTTTCTTTGTCTTGAAGAAATACTGTTTCATTTGTAATGACAACACCCATGAAATTAATCTCTTTTCCATGTTGTTTGTATAGGTGCTTAATTACTGGATTATTCAAGTGATGATATGTTGTATTCTTATCACAAGCTGATACACAGTTACCACTTAAGATTGCCCCATCCATTACTTCAGTTGGATATAAAATTGTTGGAATAATGTGTTTCGCATCTGCACCATAAACATAAGTATCATGCATTAATCCCTGTGTTTGAAGCATATATACATAGCCTACTTTAGGTAACTCAGGATATTCATTTGCTTGCTCAAATAAAGGTTTTGTTTCGTATGTTTCAATTGTATCTGGTTCTAAATCTTTACCTAGTTTTCCAATATAGTCTGCTACAGTTAATCCAGCTAATCTTACAGCTTTCTCAACAGTATGGGATTCAACGCCATCCTTTTGATTACATATTAAAACGACATTGTTAAGTTTAGAAAAAGGAGTATATTCAGCACCTGGACCACTCATATCGATAATACCTTCTTGAAAGCCTACTATTTTACCACAGGTTACAATTGCTGCCCCCTTTAAAACGTGCGTTCTACCACTTCCAACAGTGTTGACATGATTAATAACACCGGGGAATATTGAACCATTCTCATCACCAATCTTTACTCTTGCTTCAATAACATCTTTTACAGGTGTTATTCGAACTTCTTCGCCTGGCTTAGCTAATTCTAAATCAACACTCTCAAAGTGTTCATCATCAACTAATCCTATGATCTCCTCTTTGTTAATATAAAGGATTCCATCTTTAACTTCACATTTTTCACCAAATTTAACATCATTAATATTAATCTCGCCGATCTCTAAACGCAAGGTTAACACCTCCTGTTATTTTAGATATAAGAAAATTATAAAACTTTCTCTACCATCGATTGAATGTTCTCTTTTGTTGCATCGTCTTTCGTGCATTCATCAACTTTTTCACCATCTTTGTAAAGTAAAATAGCTGGCAAACCCATTACACGTTGTGAAATTGCTAATCGTCTAGCTTTTGTTGTGTTTAGCTTACAGAATTTTACTTGCCCTTCATATTTCTCAGCTAATGCCTCAACATCTGGCATTAATGCCTTACAAGGTTCACAACTATCACTATAATAGTCTACAAGTACATAACCCTCTGCATTAAGCACTTCTTCTTCAAAAGTATTTTTGTCTAATAGTAGCATATTACCTCCTTAAAATTTATTACTTATATAATGTTCTGCTTGAACAGCTGCAATAGCGCCATCTGCCGTTGCAGTAACAACCTGTCTTAATGATTTAACTCTTACATCTCCTGCAGCGAATACACCCGGAATATTTGTTTTCATATCTGCGTCTGTTGGTATATATCCATTTTCTAACACTAACTTATCAGTAAACAATTCTGTATTAGGTATATAGCCTATAAATACAAAGATTCCAAAAGTCCCGAAATCCTCCGGCGCATCAATAACTTGTTCTTCACCAGTGTTCTTGTTTTCAAGAACTAATTGTTCAACAATACCATCGCCATTCACTTCTTTAACAACAGCATTCCATATGAAATCAATTTTATCATTTGCAAAAGCTTTGTCTTGAATTGATTTAGCAGCACGTAACTCATCTCTTCTATGAACAACTGTTACTTTTGAAGCAAATTTTGTTAAATAGATTGCTTCTTCTACAGCAGTATCGCCACCGCCAATACAATAAACTTCCATGTCAGTGAAAAAGTCAGCGTCACACGTGGCACAATAAGAAATACCTTTTCCAGTGAGCTTCTCTTCTCCAGGTACACCTAATTTTCTAGGATGAGCACCTGTCGCAATAATAACTGTTTTAGCTTTTAAGACAGTTCCATCAGCTAAAGATAGTTCTTTCATTTCATTTTCAAAATTAACTGACTGAACTTCTTTTTGTGCGATTTCTGCTCCAAATTCTTTACATTGCTCTACCATTCGAGCAACCAAGCTAGGTCCAGTTGCTTCAGCTTGAGCCCCAGGATAATTGGCGACTTCATCTGTCGTAGCTATTTGACCACCAGTCCCTGCCTTTTCCAAAATGATAACATCCATTTTCGACCGAGCAGCATACAATCCAGAACTTAATCCAGCTGGTCCTGCACCAATAATTGCTACATCATAAACTTTACTCATTTTAACCTCCTACTTGCGCACTTTCAATAGCACTTCTAATCAAATCATTATCAATTAAAGAAAAATCCTTAAGGATTCGATCCGGCCATTTTCTCATTTTTTTATTTCTAATTAAAGATTCTGTCATTTGAATACTGTCTTCAATAATTTTTAAAGAGTCATAATTCAAATTTTTTTCTTTTTTTTGGGATATTAGTATTGATTTATAGGGCGTTTCATTTGGTTTGATGCTCCCAGCTAAAGGATGAGATAACAATCGATGACCGAAATGAATCTTATTTCTAACATATTTCATAATATCTAATAAATCTTTTTCTAAATATTGAGTTGATTCGTTTTTAAAGTTATCTAAAACCAATTTGTTATTGGTTATAATCATAAATTTTCCCATTAAAAATACCCCCAAATAATCAAAAATGAGCAAACAACAGCAATGCTGTCCCTTACTCTGTTAATTACCTGAGAGTTTCTTCTATCCTTAGATAAAATTGCCCCTTCGGTGCTATTTCTATATTACATAGCTCTCCAGAGTTTTGTCAAGAAACGGTCCTTTTACCTGAGAAATTCACAACTTATTGACAAAATAAGCGCTTGATCCTTCGGTTATTAATCTAATAATTTTCTCCCGCATCCATCATCCAATATGAAATCGTTTTCTTAATTTTATTATAAATGATAAATTCTATTTAAACAAGGTTTTTTTGATTAAAATTTCACAAAATGTTCTAATAAAAAAAGTATAGCTAAATTTCGCTATACTTAATAAGTTTATTTAATAAATACCATGGCTAAACAGCCTGGTCCAGAGTGGGTTCCCACTACGGTTCCAACTTCCGATTGAATAATCTCTTTTACATCAAATTCTTCTTTAATCACAGTTATTAATTTTTCTAAATATTCACGGTCTACTGCATGAAATAAACCGACGGTTTTACCTTTTAAATCATACCCATTTTTATTAATGTAATCGACAAAATAATTAATAACTCTTTTCCGTCCACGAATTTTATCAATAGACTCCAACTTTCCTTCATTATTAATTGTAATAACAGGTTTTATTTTTAATACATTACCTACAAATGCTTCTGCTGTAGATAATCTGCCACCTTTTTTCAAGTATTCAAGTGTATCAACAATAAATAAGTTCTCTAAATTATCAATATTATATCTTATAGACGTTCTGATTTCCTGTAAAGTTTTTCCATTTTTAACACTTCTTGCCGCCTCAATAACTACTAAACCGAATCCAAAACTAATTGCCTTAGAATCAAAAACATCAATCTTCTCTGTTCCAATAAACTCTTTAGCAATATTTGCTGCTTTATAGGTTCCGCTCATAGCCTCGGACATGGTAACACAAATAATATGGTCATATTTTTCTAAGCACTCTTCAAACACTTTTTTAAACTCACCTGGATTTACTTGTGATGTTGTCGGTAAACGATTGGATTTTGACAATTTTTCAAAAAATTCATCTGTTGTTAAATCAACACCATCTCTATATGAGGCGCTTCCAAAATGAACACTTAAGGGAACAACAGTTATATCTAATTCTCTCGCTAGATCTTTTGGTATATCTGCAACACTATCTGTTATAATTTTTATTTGCATACTTATCCTCCAAGAACATTATATTAACCTTTAATAAAGTATAAATTCCAGCAATAATACTGGAATCAATACTTTTTTACTCTAAAGAAAAGTCTAGTAATCATTTTTTGATTAAGTAACTTTGCTATTCTAATTGTAACATGATTATTTTGTGTTACAAACACTATTTGAATTTATATAAAAAAGCCTTTTAAACATACTACTCAACTTTATCTATAACTGTAAAAGCAATATTTGAAGCATGATCTGCAATTCTTTCTAAGTTACTGATAATGTCTAGAAATACAATCCCTGCAGAAGGTCCGCATTTACCTTCATTAAGCCTTTCAATATGTTTCTTTCTAAGCTGTTTTTCTAACTCATCAATTTCTCCTTCTCTTTCGATTATTGAACGCGCTAAGTCTACATCTCCAGTTTTAATGGACTTAAGTGCTTGTAAGTATGACTTACCTACACGTTCATACATGTATGTGATTTCCTCAATAGCACTACCTGAAAAAGAAATATTATTGTCAATTTTATAAACTGAAATTTCTGCAATATTATCACAATGATCACCAATACGTTCTAAATCACTAACAGTTCCAAAAAGACCTTCTACAATTTTTCTTTGTTCTGGTGAAATATCTTTTGTTGTGAACTCAAACATATATTTAACAATTGCATGGGAAGTTTTATTTATCTCACGCTCTTTTTTAAACACTTCTTTAGCTAATTTTTTATCATGTTTGATCACCGAGTCTTTTGAATTATTAAAAGAATAATCTACCATATTTCCAATGTGTAGAACTTCTTTCATTACTTGAACAATGGCAATAGATGGTGTTTCAAGTAAACGATCATCTACATATTTCAACTCATGGTATTTGCTTAACTCTTCTTCATCCTCAGGTATAATACGCTTAACCATTCTTATAATAAGCCCAGCAAAGGGTAATAACATAACTGTGTTTGCAATATTAAACAAGGTATGTGCATTCGCTAATTGACGTTCAGCTGTAAATGAAAAAGTCTTAACGAAGTTTACTGTCAAACTTCTAAAGAATATTAAGAATACTAAAGCACCTGTAATATTAAAAATTAAATGGATTAATGCTGCCCGCTTCGCATTTTTAGATGCACCAATACTAGAAATCATAGCTGTTACACATGTACCAATATTAGTACCTAGTACAATTGGAAAAGCCGCTTCAATTGGCAAAATACCTTGTGATGCTAACGCTACTAAAATACCTGTTGACGCAGATGAACTCTGTAATACTGTAGTAATTGCAAATCCAGTAAATACAGCCAAAATTATATTGAAAAATCCGCCACGTCCAAAGCTTGCTAGCAAATCAATAAACCCTTGATAGGTTCTTAAAGGCTTCATTGCACCCTTCATGACATCCATTCCAAAGAACAATATACCAAATCCAATTAAAACATCAGAGTATTGGCTAATTTTTTCATCTTTTACGAACAATTTAATCATTACACCAGTACCAATAGCAAGTGGTGCTACAGCTGTAATATCTAGAGATACTAACTGAGCAGTAAATGTTGTACCAATATTTGCGCCCATTATAATACCAATTGATTGTGTTAACGTCATTATACCTGCATTAACAAAACCTACAACCATAACTGTAGTAGCTGATGAACTTTGAACTAAAACCGTTACAACCGCCCCAACGATTACTGCTAAAAAACGATTTTTAGTTAAAGCTTCAATGATAGACTCCATTTTATTACCAGCACTTTGTTCTAGTCCATCTGACATGACTTTCATACCGTAAAGGAAGAGTCCTAATCCTCCAAAAACTTCAAAAATTATCTTAATTACCGCCGAATTCATTCATAACCTCCAAAACTACATTCTACTAATCATAAATTTCCCCACAACTTTTTCATATTATCATATCAATATTTTTTATATGTTAATTTTATGTTAAGTTTTTTGTTAAATCTGATAACCCGTTTGTCGAATCACTTCATATGCAATAATTGCAACGGAATTAGATAGATTTAATGATCTTACATCTTCATGACTTCGCATAGGTATTTTAATTTCATTTGATTTATATTTCTTGTGTAAATCATCTGGAAGACCTGCCGTCTCCTTACCAAAAATTATGAAACAATTATCTGAGTATTCTATATCAGTATAGTATTGAGTAGCCTTTGTTGTACTTAAATATATTTCTTCATTTCCATACTTCAACAAAAAATCATCTAAAGATTCATGAACCTCTAGATCAAGTAAGTGCCAATAATCAAGACCAGCACGTTTTACACTTTTATCATCAATATGAAAACCCAATGGCTTAATTAAATGTAATTTTAAACCTGTTAAAGCACAAGTTCGAGCAATATTTCCTGTATTAGGCGGAATTTCAGGTTGATATAAAACAATATTTATTCCCATCATTTATCCCTCTTTCAATGCAATATCGTAAATGATATCACCAATCTCTGAATGTAATGGTAATTCAATTGTTTTGGAAGCATTAAAAGATAAACTAATGTCTTTTCCTAACATTAAAGTCGGTGGTGTAATATCCACTGCTATACCTTCATTCGCAATTAAAGTTGCTGTATTTCCCATAATCATATTGCCTAGTTCAGAAATTGCGCTTTTAGCCATATCATTTAATTCATCAACAGGCATTCCCATCATCATTTTTGATGCAATGGTTTTAGCCACTTCAAGTTTCGTGCTAATGATTACTTGACCTTTAATCTGTCCTGTAACCCCTACAACTAAAACTACTTCGTCTAGAGGAAAGGGGGTTTTCTTCACACTCGGTTTTCCAATTTCTAAATCTAACCCCATTGTCATCTTTACAACTTCTTTACTCGCTTTAATAAAGGGATTTATATATTCTACTTTCATATTATCATCCTTTCTATCTAACCATTATATCAAAATTAAACCGAAATTACATCATCCTTTTAGTATTTTATCTAATAACCATAATCTTTTAATATCAATCGCATTTTCAGGGCACAGCTCTTGGCAGCAGAAACAACTAATACAATCATCAACAATTAGCTTAGGATAAGCACCTTTAGGCATATTTATCGTTTTTGCTGGACAATTATCATGACAAACCCTACATTTAATACATCGGTCTAAATTGAAGACAGGTTTAGGTTTAATTATGTTATTAATTCTATTGGCTATGTGATCTGGTAAGATGCGATTTAAGAAATCAATTTTAGATATTTTAGGACTAATAAACTCTTTAATTGCTATTGATGAATAATCATCACCAATGATTTGAATTGAATCAGATGATTCCTCAGTCAAACCTCTTTTTATTGATTCGTTTACAGTTGGTACCGTCTGATAATCCATACCAATTAAATCAACTGCAATACGATCAGCGTGAAAAGGATTATTAGAAGCAATAATAATTTGACTATTTACGATATCGCCTCCTGAAGGCCCGGCGCCTTCCATACCTTGAATGCCATCTATAAATGAAAGCACTGGATTTGAAGCCAAACAAACATCTATAAGCATATTTGCAAAATCATCTACTTTAGGCATCCTAAAATGAAACTCTGCTTTCAAAACGCCAGGTATTGTTCCAAATAGATTTTTAACAGCTCCTGTATATTTCATCATGCCATGGGTTTTTAATTTTGCTACAGAAATCACGCGATCCGCTTCTAATATGCCATCAATCAGCGTAATGTTTTTTAATAGTTTCCCATCAAATGATAAACTTCTTGACTCAAAATTCATATTCAGTTCGATACCAGTATCTTTAAATGCTTCTAGATACCCACAAGTTTTATAAACCTTCATCAGTGCCTTTTGATTAAAAGGCCCACCAGGTGAATCACCAACGATTACTCGATTATTATTTTCATTGATCAAATAGTTTCCTAAAGCTTTTATAAAAGTTGGATGAGTAGTTACTGCATCTTCTGGCACTTTTGCCATCAATAGATTTGCTTTAATAAATACAGTTTCTTTTGCTTTAACATATTTTTCTATACCACCTAAGGCATCAAGGGCTTCTTTAATAGATGCATATATCAAATCATACTCATAATTTTTACATTTTTTTAAATATACTTGATTCATATTTTTACCTCAACAATACTAGTATTATTACACCTAACACGATTCGATAATACGCAAATATTTTAAAATCGTGTTTCTTAATATAGTTCATTAATCCTGCTATTACTAAGTATGAAACAACAAAGGATACAAAGGTTCCTAAAACCAATAGATAACTTTGCCCAGTCGTCATAACAAAACTCATTTTCAATAGCTTTACTAATGCTGCCCCTAATAAAATAGGAATCGCCATAAAAAAAGAAAATTCAGCTGCGATTTTACGGTTAAAACCTACAACTAAGCCACCAATAATTGTTGATGCAGATCTTGACATACCTGGTATCAATGCCAAACATTGAAAAAAACCGACCATAAGGGCTTGCTTATATGTAATATCTTCCTCTATTATAACATTGTTCTTATGTTTGGAATTTTCAACTACAATTAATAAAATAGCTCCAAATACTAAAGCTAAAGCTACCGGCACTGAATGGTATAAATAGTATTCTATTTTATCTTCAAATAAAACCCCAAGAATGCCTGCTGGAATAATACCTACAATTACTTTTAACCATAGGCTAATATATTTTTTAAATGCTGCTTTTTCTAGTAAAGTATTTTTATCTGGCAATATTTTATCCTTAAAATAAATCATAATTGCAAAAATAGAACCAGCTTGAATTACAACAGCAAAAAGATTTCCAAAGCTACCAGTAAATTCTAAATATTCATTTGCTAAAATTAAGTGTCCAGTGGATGAAATTGGTAGAAACTCTGTTATCCCTTGAATCACCCCTAAAATTATCACCTTTATAACATCACTCATTAAAAACCTCCACTATTTTATTCATTACTTCAATTAATAAATCATTTTGAACTTTGCTTTTTACTGCTACACGATAAAACTGATCATCTAATCCAACATAATTATCGCAATGGCGAATAAGTATATTGAATTTTAACAACTCTTCTTTCCATGGAATAGCCACTTCACTTTTAAAAAATACGTAATTAACGCTTGGTTTATATACTTTCAACTGGGGAAATTCTTTTAATTGATTATATAGTCTATCTCGCCCTCCAACAATAAGTTTCTTTGTTTCTTGAATATATTTATCATTTTTAAACAATTTCAAAAACAACTGATTAGCAAAAATATTAACAGACCAAGATTCTCTATACTGATTAATGTTATTTACTAGTGCTTTATTACTTGTTGCAAGAAACCCTAATCTCAGACCAGGTACTGCAAAAAACTTTGTTATAGACCGTGTAATAATCAAATTATTATAAATTGAAATTTGGTTCATCATACTCATGCCATCATCTAAAAAATCAATAAAGGCCTCATCAATTAAAATTTTTTTATTCAATTGATTAAGAGTGTCTACTAATTCAATTAAATCCTTTTTATCTATATAAGCTCCCGTTGGGTTATTAGGTGTACAAAGAATAATTAAATCGATATCAGATAAGTCTGACCTCAATAAGGCTTTTGGATTTAAAATAAAATCATCTTCTTCTTCTAAAAAATAATAATCAAAGAGCTTATTAAATCTTTCCAGTGCTTTCTCATACTCAACAAAGGTTGGTACAATAATTAAAGCTTTTGTGAATTCCAAAAACTCAATCACATTATGAATTACTTGGATACCACCATTGCCAACAACAAAATTGTCTTTATCTAGTCCATATAACTCTTCTAGTTTTTTTCTCATATCTGTATAACTAGGGTCTGGATATTGTTCTATTATATGACATGCCTCTAATACTTCTTGCTTTAAATTAGCTGGGGGCCCTAAAGGATTGATATTAGAACTGAAGTCAACTATACTTTCTATATTCTCTAATGCATATATGTTACCACCATGTTTATAATCCAATGAAACCTCCAATCGTATATATTAATAACGTATAAGTCAATAAAGATGCAAAGGATGTATAATACATTATACTAATACTACTAATAATCTTTTTTAATGTAAACGCCTCACCTTTACCAATTTTAGGCTTCTCAACTATTTTATCAAAATATTTTAATTCGCCACCAAAATAAATATTCAATGCACCAGCTACAGGCGCTTCTGAATAACCACTATTCGGTGATGATGATTTTTGTGCGTCTTCTTTTAAAGTGTTATAAGCCATTTTATAATCTAGCTTTAAAAAATAACTGACAATAATAATGAGATATCCTGTTACCCGTGCTGGTATATAGTTTAAAATATCATCAAGTTTTGCAGAATAGTAACCAAATGCTTCATATCTATCATTCTTATAACCTACCATTGAGTCTAACGTATTAACTGCCTTATAGAAAAAACCTAAAGGGGCACCACCTAAAAAAATATAAAATAAAGGTGCTGTGACACCATCTACAATATTTTCTGCAATGGTTTCTATTGTGGACATTACGATTTGATTTTGATTCATCTGACTTGTATCCCTTGTTACAAGCATAGATAATTCTTTTCTAGCCAGTTCAATATTATTGCTTTTTAAAGCTTTATAAACCTTAAGTGGTTCTTCTTTTAATCCCTTAATCGCAAGAATTTCTAAAATCATTAATGCATTAACTAGGCCTCCTAAATAGATATTCATCTGATAAGCAATATTAAGTACTATATAAGAGATAGACCAAGACAAAAAAGCCACAATTACTAACAAATAATACCCAGCAATTTTCTTATTATCACCACGATTATAAAGCTTCTTTTCAACAAAAGTAATCAGGTTTCCGATGATAATAATTGGATGTTTCACATAAGGTATTTGACCTAAAATTACATTTAAAAAATAACCTAAATAGATACTAATCATTTTGCATACCTTTTTCTATTATTTCTAAAATTTTATCTATATCTAAATTTTCTTCTAAAAGTTTTGCAAGACGCTCATATTCTGCATTTTTAAATGCTTCATATGTTTCAATGTTTTTTTCATTGATTTCTTTTAGACCTTTTTTCAATCTTAATTCATTTATGAACTCTCGTGTATATTCCAAATCATCAAAAATCCCATGAACATAAGTCCCAATCACCTGTTTATTTTTATTAATTGCGCCATCTTCGATTGCAACTTCTTCTCCAAGTTTGCTCGTTATGGTAAGATAAGGTGTAACCGTATCCTTTAAATATGTTTTTCCCATATGGATTTCATAGCCCTTTATTTTTTTACCAGTTTCCTTAATGAATCCTTCTACTTGTGTTGTTGTTTTTTCTTTTTCAAAAACAGTATCAATATCTAATAAGCCTAAACCGTTGACCTCTTCAACATTACTTTCAGTATGGTAAGGATCTTTTAAGCTATTTCCTAACATCTGATAACCACCACAAACACCAAAGATTGTAGCGCCCTTTCTTCCAGCTCTTAGTATTTGTTCTTCTAAACCAGAATTTCTTAAGTAGATTAAGTCTTCGATTGTGTTTTTCGATCCTGGAATGATTAATAAATCAGGATTACTTATATGCTCTCCGGGCATTATATAATTAAGATTAACATCTTCAAAGGTTTCAAAAATATTAAAATCAGTAAAATTAGAAACATGGGGAAGGTATAAAACTTCCACTGTTATCTCACCCTTTGTAGAAATCCTTCGAAAGCGATCAGAAACACTATCTTCATCTTCTATTTGAATGTCAAAATAGGGTAATACGCCTAAAACAGGAATATTAATAAGATCTTCTAACTGCCTAAGACCAGGTTCTAATAACTTCACATCCCCGCGAAATTTATTAATTATAACTCCTTTGATTCGCTTTTTCTCCTCTGAAGACAATAACTCATAAGTCCCATATAAAGAAGCGAAGACACCACCTTTGTCAATATCACCAACTAATATTGCCGGTGAATTTGAAATCTCGGCCATACCCATGTTTACAATATCGTTTTCTCGCAAATTTATTTCTGCTGGTGAGCCAGCCCCTTCTAAAATAATAACATCATTGTCGTTAGATAAATCCTCATAGATTGCTTTAATTTTATTTTTAAGTTCTGGTTTAAAAGCATCATACTCTACAGCTGTCATATTTTTAAAAACTTTTCCATTGATAATTACTTGGGCCATTTTATCAGCAGATGGTTTTAATAAAATCGGATTCATTCGAACATCCGGTTCAATTTTTGCTGCTTCCGCTTGAACCACTTGGGCCCGACCCATTTCTTTTCCATTTTTAGTAATATAAGAATTTAACGCCATATTTTGGGATTTAAACGGTGCTACTTTCATCCCTCTATTTTTTAATACACGACATAATCCTGCCGTAATAACACTTTTCCCCACTGATGACCCAGTACCTAATACCATTAGTGATTGATTCATTTTACACCTCTTTACATTTTTTTATTCGATTGATCAATAGATTTGCAAATTCAAAATTTGAATAGAAATGAACATGTGGATAACCCGCCAAGACATTCTTATATATATAGCCACCATTCCAAATTTTCTTTGGATTTGAAAATTTATTGATTTTATATGTTGTTTGATTATTCTCGTTAATAACCTTTGAACGATGAAATTCATGGCCCCTGAAAGTAATGTCATGATTCTTAACTTCAACATAACCAAAATGCTGTAATTGACTGGTCATTTTAACTTCTAAGTCTAAAACTCCTGTCATTGGATATTTTTCACCGTCAAAATCTACAATGGCTTTAGATAAATACATTAAGCCGCCACATTCACCATAAATCATACCACCTTGTTCAGCATAACTATTAATTCCTTTAATTAATTTTTTATTAGCAGATAATTTTTTTGCGAATTTTTCTGGAAAGCCGCCCCCAAGATAAATACCATCAATATTTGAAGGCAAATCCTCACTTTCTAAAGGTGAAAATTCAATTAAATCTATCCCATTATCTTTGAAGTAATCTATATTATCTTGATAATAAAAGTTAAAAGCTTTATCCTTTGCTATAGCTAATCGATAGTTCTTTTGATTACTCTTAGTGTAATAGTTATTATCGACCTTTTGATTATCTCTTTCAGATAATGCAACTAAAGCATCTAGATCTACAGACTCAGAAATTGATTTCCCTAATACTTCTATCTTTTTTGAAAGTTCATAAACTTCCTCAGATGGAATTAAGCCAAGATGTTGACTTTCTAATGCAAATGCATCATTTCTGTTTAAATAACCTAAGCATTTTATACCAGTAAATCTCTCAATTGGTTCTTTTATTAGGTCATAATGTTTCTTACCATGAACCTTATTGACGATTACGCCTACAATATTTAATTCTTCATCAAATTGATCAAACCCAAGAACTTCAGCTGCTGCTGAAGTGGAGACACCACTGCCATCAATTATTAAAATAACTGGTGCCTCAATCGTTTTAGCCAATAAAGCTGTAGAAGAAACTTCTTTTCCGCCGCTACTAACCCCATCATATAACCCCATAACACCTTCAACAACTGAAATATCACCCTTTGAATGTTTATGAAAGGCATATTTCACGCCCTTTTCACCCATTAAATACAAGTCTAAATTAATTGATTGCCCCTTCGTAACAAATCTATGAAACATAGGGTCAATATAATCTGGTCCACTCTTAAAAGCATTAACCTTCAATCCCTTCATTGTTAAAGCCTTTAGAAGCCCAATGGTAATAGTGGTTTTACCAACATCACTACTTGTTCCAGCTAAGACAATTTTTTTCATACCATCACAACACTTTTCTATTAAGGTTTTTTAAGTACAAAAAACCTTCATGGTCAACAATCGTCGAAATACGAGTGTTATCTACCTCAACTGACCAATAATTATTAAGATCTCCACTGAGTATTTCAGTAAGAATCATTCGGATGACACCACCATGACTTACAATTAGAATATTTTCATTTTCTTTTTCTTCTAACAACTTGTTAAAGGATTTGATTACTCTTTTATATAATACCGATAGGCTTTCACCCTCTAAAAAATTATAATTAATTTTCTCTTTAATCATTTTTGCTTTTTCGTCAGGATACTTAACACCAATTTCTTCAAAAGTTAAATTTTCGAACTTTCCAAAATTAATTTCTCTAAAATCAGGATTTAATTCTAACTCTAATCGGTGATACTCATTTATCAACTCTGCTGTTTTAAGGGTTCTTTTTAAATCCGAGCTCACAATTGAATCAAGAGACGTGTTTTTAAGTACTTTTGCAATACTTGCTGCATCCCGCAGACCTTTATGATTCAAATCAACATCCGTTTGTCCACAATATCTTTTTTCAACGTTTGCATTCGTTTCCCCATGTCGTACTAAATATATTTTACGCATTAAAAAACCTCCAATAGATAAACAACTAATAAGAATAAAACTTCATTTAATTCTACAATCGCTCCTAAAGTGTCTCCTGTTATGCCATCAATTTGCTTACTCACTTTTCTCACAAACCATAATGTAAAGAGCATACTAATAATAAAACCTATATAGATTGATTGAATAAAATAGAAAGGTATAATTGTAAAAATCAAGCCAATCGCTAGTTGTTTTTTTGATACTTGTTCAATAAAGAGATTCCCTAATCCCTTTTCTCTTGCATAATTACCATTATAAGCTGCTAAAATAAGACAAAATCTTGAAAAAACTGGCATTAATAATAATACCCATAGGATTTGATTTCCAATTTTATATAATAATAAAAATTTAAAGATTAAAACAAAAAATATACTAAGAACACCAAATGTACCAACATTTGGATCCTTCATAATCTCAAGTATTTCTATTTTTTTTCTACCACTAAATATTCCATCAAATGTATCAGATAAACCATCAATATGTAGGCCACCTGTAATAATTACTTGGATCATCACAATTAAAAAAACCAAAATTAATTGGTCAATTGAATGATTCAGGGTAAAATATATTAAAGATAAAATTCCCCCAATAATATAACCAACAATGGGGAAATAAATTATAGCTTTAGATAAATCCTCTCTTGTCACATCTAGGCGAATATTAATTGGGATACGCGTTAAAAATTGGATTAATAAAATCAATCGTTTCATTGAATAACACCTACTTTAATTTTAACGGAATACCTGAAATGGTTACATATACCTCATCAGATAACTGACTTAACTTTTGATTAATACGTCCAGCAATATCTCTATAAACTCTTGATAAGCGATTACCTGGGACTATTCCAGATCCAACTTCGTTCGTAATAATCACTAACGCTAAATCGGATTCCTTTGCAATTTTTACTATTTGCTGAATTTCTTCAATAATCTTTTCTTCTAACAAGGATATTTTTTCATAACTAATTTTTTCCCAATCATATTCTTTTTCAAATAGAATATTTGAACTAAAAACTGTGATGCAATCTAGAATTACTATGTCACACTTCACAGAAATTTCTTTGATATGAGAAGAAATCTCATATGGTAATTCGAAGGTTTCCCAATTTTTAGGCCTAGAATTTTTGTGTTTTTTTATACGCTCTCTCATCCCATCATCAAAGGGTGTAGCTGTTGCAATATAACCTTTTTTGCCAGTACTTTTTTTTAGTAATGCTTCTCCAAAAGAACTTTTACCACTTCTTGCGCCACCTGTCACTGTTATGATTTTAGACATTTTCTTTTCCTTCTCTATATTCTTCTGTTGCAATTGACCATTGCTCTCTATTTTTAAGCTTAATCACGCGATTCGCATTGATCTTCTCATGATTGCTTACTTTGGAAAACCAATTAATTGCTTGGCTATACTCACCAAATTTTCTATAGGTTTCTCCTAATATATACATGATTTCTAGTTCTTGTCTATTAGCATCTGATAAATCTTCCTTCTCGAAAGCAAATTCATTATGTTTAATCATGAGTTCTAGATATCTAGTTTCCTTTTCTTCATCATTTTTATAACGATAAAGCCAAGCGAGTCTTAAACACGCTTTAGCAATCTTTGATTCTTTGGCATCAATCATTTTGTATGTTAATAATAATAATTTATAAGTTTTGATTGCATCCTCTAAATCTCGGGTTTTATTTAGATCCTTCTCTTGCCATTTTGGCATCACTTTCAAGCGGTACAGTTCTTTCTGATTTAATGTTAAATCATCCCGTGTTGAATCAAATGATGCATAGCCACAACTTGGACAAATACTCACACTATAAAAAATTGGATTCAATTCTTTATAATATGGACAAAAATCATCATCTCGCTTTACAACCCGAGCCCTTCGCGAAAGGACTTTGGTCATTTCATACTGACAATCACAAATTGGACAGATAATCTCTGTTTCGTATAATCCTTTCATGTTACCTCCACTTAATTTCTATTATATCTCCATCTTCTAATTCATCTGTATATTTTGCTCGATTACCATTTAATCTTAGATCAAGAATTCCCTTAGGTGTTTTTAAATCAAAGTCAATATATTCAAATATATCAACAAAAATGAGTGGATGATCACTTTTGACTTCAACTGTTTCTTCATTAACACTAAAAAAATATTGCTTTGTCTTAGAGTCTTTTTTACTATTGGTTTTTATCCCTTCTGCACTGGTTTGAAGGTTACCAGAAACTTTTTCTTTAATTTTATATTCATTGCTATATTTAGTATTTTGATTCACTTTTTCCATTTTTATTTGGTCATCAACATTTATAATAGAAGCCTTATTCAATGGCTCCCCATTGATAAAAAAATCATAATTATCAAAGTCTATATTCTCTCGAGTACATAAATCATCTAAAGTTCTAATTTCATCTGTATCAACAAGGTCTCCATCTTTAATAGTATAATCTAAAGGAACTGTTTCATTGTTAACCTTAATCTGGGTCACTTTGTCTATAATTTTATTGTTAAGATAAATCTTTCCATCTATCGAGATATAATCTGAAATCTTAACATTTTTGACTTTTCCTTGAACTGCTTCTTCAACATATATACTGTCTCTATTTTTTATTTTTGTATCTAAACTTGACAAAACACCATTAATATATATATTAGCGGATTCCCCATAATCGCCTAAAATCATTTCCTTCTTGCCATCCATCGTAAAAGTTATACTTTTTCCCCGTTGAGCCAGTAATTTTTTAGCATGAAAACCTACAAGTATCAAGGCATGTGACACTGAAAGTTTTTTTGAATTAAACAATCGTATTTTTTTACCATTAACGCTTACTTGTAAGAAATCTTTCTCTTTTTCTAATACCCCATTAAAACCAATACCAACAGGTGTAATATACTCAGGTCCAATTAAGGCTTCTTTTAGAAAGTCTATCTTCGGAATATTTTCAACACCCTTTATTGTGATTCGATCGTTCTTTAAATCCAATGCCAATGCTAGTTTTTCGGTAAAACCTGGTACTTGGCAACCACCACCAATACAAAATACTGCACTTGGTTTTTTACCATTTTTTTCAATTATTTCTCCAGCTATTCTTTTACTGAGTTCATCTAAGGTTTCATCCAAAAGCTCTAATATTTCAACTTTCGTTTTTTCATGAGAAATGCCAACAATATCTTCAAAAGTTAATTGGTCTTTATTCAATAAATCAATTTTTAATTGTTCTGCTACATCAAAATCAAGCAGATACTCTTGAACTAACTGATCTGTTATAGTGTCTCCAGCACTCGCTACCATTCCATAAGATATAATAGAGCCGGCCTTTGTTAAAGCAATGTCTGATGTGCCAGCACCAATGTCTACTAAGGCAAGATTTAACATTCTAAGTTTATCTGGAATCGCTACATTAATTGCTGCAATTGGTTCTAGGGTTAAATTAATAACCTCTAAATTAGATTTATCAATTACTGTATAAAGACTATCAACAACAACATGTGGTAAAAAAGTTGCAATAATATCTACTTTTAATTCCGTACCACGATGGTCTAAAGGCGATTTAATTAATGCCCCATCTAAATAATATACTTTTGACGTATATCCAACACAATAATATCTGGTACGAATATTTGATTCCTCATCTAAAATGTCTTGAGCTTTCTGGATGCCTTCCATTTCAATATTATCAATTAAATCTTGAGTAATAACTTTTCCATAATCAATTTCACGTTCCACTGTAACGTCTTTTGTTTTTAAAGCACGACCTGCAGCCGCAATTGCAACTTCTTTTAACTCAATCTCATTTCTTGATTCAAGTATTGAAGTCACTGATCTAACAACTTTTGCTACACGATTAATATCATGTATTTGTCCATCAAACATTGCGCGTTCAGGATGGGACTGTAATTCATAATCAATGATTGTAAAGGCCTCATCAGTCATTTTTCCAATCATACCAACAACATTTCTTGTCCCAATATCTAGAGAATAAATATAATTATCAAATGTTCCTTTTTTATTATTCATCTGATTCACCTTCTTTATAAAACAAACAAATTTCATTTAGGTCACATGCCACACACTGTGGACTTCGGGCTTTACATAAATCTCTACCATGAAAAATCAGTAAATGATGTAATCGTATCCATTTACTTTTATCAAATCTTTCTCTAAGCATTTTTTCAGTTTTCCCCACTGTGTCCCCATCAACTAATCCAATGCGATTTGAAACTCTAAATACATGTGTATCAACAGCAATTTGAGGTATCCCAAAAGCAACTGCTTGGACAACATTGGCTGTTTTAACACCAACGCCTGGTAGCTTAAGCAATTTCTTTTTTTCCTTTGGAACCTTCGAATCAAATTCTTCGATTAATAGTTCACAGGTTTTAATAATATTTTTTGATTTACTCTTGGATAAACCACAAGACCTAATGATTTTTTTTAGTTCTTTTTGACCCAATGCATAGATTTTTTCTGGTGTATTGTATTGCTCAAATAAATCAGCTGTAATTATATTCACCCTTACATCAGTACACTGAGCAGATAAGATTGTGGCAATAAGTAATTCAAAAGGATCTCTATGAATCAAACCACAAAATGCTTCGGGATACATTAAATCTAATTTATTATATACTACATCTACAAGTGAGTCTTCGATAATATTCATTATATCAGCACCTTTATTAGTTATTATTCTTTTGATTGCTCTTTTCATTAACAATTGATTTCAACTTAAAAACAAATAATTCATCGACATAAACTAATGCCAATCCAACTTTGTAATAATCATTATGATTTTTGTTCCAAACAACTCTTGCAATTAGATTGAAGGTTCTATTTTCAATTTTAACATCTACATTTACATGTTGATCAATTGGAAGACTTTCCTTCATATCAACACAAAGGCCACCTTCTGAAATATCTACTAAGGATATTGCCATGGGCTTAATATCGATTACATTGGTTTGAAACTTTTCTATATTTGCTTGGATTTCATTCGTTGATTTATACCTTTTAAAAGCTCTTTCTTTTTTCATATAAACATCTCCTAAATCATTACTACTATTTCACTTTATATGATATAATATTTTTTCGAGGAGGTAAACAAATGAATAAAAAGAAATTAATTTTATCAATTTTAGTGCTTTCTTTACCTGCTATTGGCGAAATGGCTTTGAATACACTATTAGGTTTTACAGATACAGTTATGATTAGTCGCTTAATTGGAAAAAATGCTTTAGCCGGTGTCGGTTTTGCAAATCAAATCATATATACCCTTATTTTTGTTTTTTCTTCTTTTAATACTGGCGGAACTGCAATTATTTCTAGAAAATATGGAGAGAAGAATTATGATGATATGAACAAAGTTGCTGGAGAAGTTATTAGCATTAACTTAGTTATGGGCATTATAATAACATTGTTGGCTTTAAGTACTTCACATTTAATTTTTAACATATATGATATGACACCATTAGTTGAACAAATGACTATAGACTACTTCAATATAGTTGCCTTTGGAATGCCATTTATGTTTCTATCTTTTTCATTTACAGCAATATTAAGAGGTAGTGGTGATACGAAAACACCAATGGTTATCACTGGTATCGTAAATGTTACAAATATCCTAGGAAACTACGTTCTAATCACTGGGTGGGGACCGTTCCCAGCACTCGGTGTTCAAGGAACTGCTTTAGCTACAACAATCTCCAGAGGTGTTGCCACATTACTTTATATTAAAGTATTATTCATTGATGATAATGTTACAAAAATAAAAATTAAAGACTTAGTTATTACACGGTTTAACTTAAAACCTTTATGGAAGCTAAGTTATCCTGGAGCAATTGAACAAGCTTCTATGCAAATTTCCTTTGTAGTCGTTGGTGTAATTGTGTCTATTTTAGATACATTATCAGAAGCAGCTTTTAGGATACTTATCAATATTGAATCCATTTCATTTATGCCAGCAGTTGGTTTATCTATTGCAGCTGCTACTTTAGTTGGTAAAGCCATTGGTGAAAAGAATTATAAGAAAGCAAAGGATATTGGCTATGTTTCTTCCTTTTTAGGTATTGTGTGGGGATTATTTATGGGGATTGTATTCTATTTCTTCCCAGGAGAACTTATTTCAATTTTTACTACAGATGCAGAACTCATTAAAACAGGCATTTTTGCTATGACGATTGCTGGCTTTAATCAGCCATTACTAAACTATATGATTGTTCAAGGCGGATCCTTAAGAGGCGCTGGCGACACAAGAAATGTTATGATTATTACGACTATTCGATTATGGATTGTTTTTGTTCCAATGACTTATCTATTTATTGCACAGTTAGGTTATGGCATTGAAGCCATGTGGTTTGCTGAGATAACATCATTTGTCGTTACTATACCAATCATATTTAAACGCTTTTATGATGGCCGTTGGTTAGATATTCGAATTTATTCTAATCCTAGTATTGAAGCGCAAACAATGAGTAGTGAATCAATTTAACTTTTAATACACTAACAATTATTTATATTTTATAAAGGAGTTTTTATGAATAAAAAAGAGAAGTATTTCTTAATTGGTATGCTATTTTTTTCTATGCTGATTGTTTCCATATCCTTTAGTTTTAGAGGCATTTTTATACCAACTTTTAAAGAAGAATTTGATATTTCAAATAAAGTTATTGGTGTCTTTTTATCAATTGTTCAACTGACTTCTCTTTTAACATATGTTGTAGGGATTAAACTAAATGAAAAATTAGGCCAGAAAAACATTATGCTTTTAGGCCTTGGTATTAATATGACGGCTTTTATAGCTATAAGTTTTGCTCAAAGTTTTATTCAATTGACTTTTGGCTATATTTTTATTACATTTGCAACAAGTATTATGCTCCTTAGTATTAATACAACTATACCACTCATTCATGTGGCCTTTCAGTCAACGCTATTGAATCTAGTCCATGGTTTTTTTGGTGTTGGTAATACTTTTAGTCAAAAAATCATCGGCTTTTTAATTGAGCATGGTTATACTTGGGAAATAATTTATCGCTATATCAGTATTGGCTTTCTCATTGCTTTTGTCTTATATTTGTTTGTGTATGATGTTAAAAAAGATGATTTTAATAACAGAGGTACACAAAAAATTAAAGAAAAGAAGAAACTCATTTTATTTATTTTTGCTTTAGGCTTCTATGTAAGCGCTGAAATACAGACAGGGAATTGGTTTATGAACTTACTAAAAACTGAATATGCCTATTCACCATCACATGCAACGACCTTTACAGCAATATTTTTTGGAACTTTCACCATAGGGAGATTTGTTGGTGGCTTTATTACTGAGAAAGTCGGATATTTTAAAAGTATAATCTATACGATTACTTTAACTGTTATTTCATATACTATTGGATTGTTATTAAAAGAAAATGGTTTATACTTAGTCGCCTCATCTGGAGTGTTTTTAGCAATCGTTTTTCCTACTTCTATGGCGCTTATTGGACGAACTTTTAAAGCGACTGCTTCTAAAGCAATCGCTATTGCTTCAACTAGTATTGAATTATTTGTTTTGTTTTCAGGTTTAATTATTGGATTTTTAAATGATTCTATCGGCTCTTATCTGGCCTTCTATATGATACCGATTTATGCATTTATTAGTTTATTATTCTTTCTAAAACTAAATAGTCTAGTGAATGCAGAAAGAAAGAGCTATTAAAGTTCTCACTTATTCATTATGACCATAAATTATTTGAAAACAACTAAATATTTGATACGCTAATAAAAAATTTTAATAAATGAGGAGTTAATTATGAACAAAAAAGAAAAGTATTTTTTGATTGCCATGTTATTTTTTTCTATGCTAATCGTTTCTATATCCTTTAGTTTTAGAGGTATCTTTATACCAACTTTTAAAGAAGAATTTAATATATCTAATAAAGCCATCGGCATATTTTTATCAATTATACAGTTAACATCTATGGGTACATATATTTTTGGAATTAAACTTAACGAAAAACTAGGTCAAAAAAAAATAATGATCCTTGGTCTTGGTGTAAATATGCTATCTTTTATTGCCATTAGTTTTGCTCAAAGTTTTATCCATTTGACAATCGGCTATATGTTTATTACTTTTGCAACAAGTATTATTTTACTGAGTATCAACACGACTATTCCCCTCATTCATGTGGCATTTCAATCAACACTTTTAAATTTAGTCCATGGGTTCTTTGGTGTTGGTAATACTTTTAGTCAAAAAATAGTAGGCTTTTTAATTGAAAATGGTTTTACATGGGAAATTATTTATCGCTATATTAGCATTGGTTTTTTAGTTGCCTTTATTCTTTACTTATTTGCATATGATGTCAAGGGAGATGATTTCAATAGTAAAGGCAGTCAACTCATTAACGATAAGAAAAAGCTGATCCTTTTTATATTTGCATTAGGGTTTTATGTAAGCGCCGAAATTCAAACAGGTAATTGGTTTATGAATTTACTTAAAACCGAATATGCTTATTCTGCATCCCATGCAACAACTTATACAGCAATTTTCTTTGGTACATTTACTTTGGGTAGATTTGTTGGTGGCTTCATTACTGAAAAATTAGGCTATTTTAAGAGTATCATTTATACATCCACTCTTACCGTCATCACTTACACCATTGGCTTATTATTAAAAGAAAATGGACTATATCTAATTGCCTCTGCAGGCTTATTTTTAGCAATTGTATTTCCTACAACAATGGCACTTATTGGAAAAGTTTTTAAAGATACTGCGTCAAAAGCAATCGCCATTACTTCAACAAGTATAGCTGTTTTTGTTTTGTTTTCTGGACTCATTATCGGTTTTTTAAATGACTTTATTGGTTCATACTTAGCCTTTTATATGATTCCGACTTATGCTTTCATTAGTTTACTATTCTACCTAAAACTTAACAATTTAATTAATAAAGAAAGTGAGACGATTTGATTATATCACTTTTTTTATGATTGCTACCATGCCACCTCTTTTTAACCCTTGTCCTCTATGAGAAAAAAATAGATCCATGTTGCACTTAGTACAAAGATTTGATACTTCAATATGTTCTTCTAAAATACCATTTTTCATTAAATCGTATTTAATCACTCCTTTTAAATCAAGCATATATTTGTTTTCTTTCTTTTTAAAAAAATTATTATATATTAGATCTTTATCTAAAAATTGATCATATAATTCTTCTCCAACTTCATAGCAACAGGAACCAATGCCCGGTCCAATCCCAACAATAATATCTTCAAATTCTGAATCATATGCTTTTTTCATTAAATCAATCATTTCACTCGCAATACCTTTCAGGGTACCACTCCATCCAGAGTGCACAATACCGATGACTTCTTTCTTTATATCCGCAAAGTACACGGGAATGCAATCTGCATGAAAAGTCATCAGTCCTATACCTTTAGTATTTGTCAACAAACCATCAGAGCTTTCAAGAGGATTCATATAATGATCTACTTTAACAATATGCTTCCCATGAACTTGATTTGTAAGTACTGTGTTTTTCTTAGATAAATCAAACACTTCCAAAAATTTTTGAAAATTCTTTTCTACTTTTACTGGGTCATCACTACTCTTTAGTCTTAAATTCATACTTGAAAAATAGCCTTCACTAAAACCGCCTTTTTTAGTAGAAAAACCATGCTGTATAAAATCAAATTTTTCAAAACTTTCAAAAACTAAGTAAACTACTCCATTTTTAGTTATTTCCTTCATAAATCACCTATATTTCTATTGTCATTAAAGATCGTAACGCATTGACCTTTAATCCCTTTTTATTTAAGTAATCAATCACTTGTTTTTTCGTACAATGGCCTGTATAAATAATTTCAATGTTTTTCAAGGCCTTAGCAACCCTATCTAATGCTGAGTTAATCTCTTTTAAATGAAAACCACCTATCACAGCATAAATCTTATCTTTTTTAAAGACTTCCTGAGATCGCTGAATAATATTAATTATTCCTGCATGGGAACAACCAGTAATGACAACTAAGCCATTCTCTGTATTAATGGCTAAAGCTGAATCATCTGGAATGTAATCAATAGAACCATCTTCTAAAGTATAATTTGTTGCCCTTGGTTTTACTTCACCTAAGAAGCAAATATCCTTAGTAATAAAATATGGTTTTTTCGAAGTAACTAAGTCAAATTTTTCTTCAATTTCTTTTCTTGATTGATTAATACCGATATATTTTTTGTTACGATACCTTTTCGAAAAAACTTTTGGATGACATACTAATGTTACTCCCCCTAGATGTGTTAAACCATTGCCATGGTCATAGTGCCCATGACTTAAAACCACTAAGTCTACCATATTTAAATCAATACCCATTTCTTTAGCATTCTTATAATATAAATCAGATTGTCCTGTATCAAATAAAATCTTTTGGCCATTGGATTCAATATAAAATGATAAGCCATGTTCATTTATTTTATTGTGATCTTCAACTAACACTTTTATAATCAAGGATTCCCCTCCTTTCCTTTTTATTTTATCATCTTTTGCACAAACAAAAAAGCCCCTTTTTCAGGAACCTTTATAATACAATGTGAAGTTGATGATTTTCTATGATATTTTGAAACTTACTTGTTCTAAAATCTTGCTATTCTTTTTACTTAACAACAACTCTTCTTTACTTAACCAAACTTCTAAATACTCATACACTTAAATTAAAACTAAAATCTTCTTACTGTTTACTTTTACTTCACATATTCAGCACTTAAAACTTTAAACTTAAATTAAACTCACTCATCAACTTCACATCATATAATTACCCATGAAGTTTTCTTCTAAACATTTTTTTGTATTTTTCTCAACAAAAAAGACTTCTCTTACAAGAAGTCTTTTTATATAGAATGTGAAGTTGATGACAACTCATATTTTTAAAATGTTACTTTGTTACTCTCCAAACACTTCGTCATATTTCTTTACAAATATTAATCGAAATCTTCTAGTAAGCTAAACTTCTAAAACATACTCACTTAAATTAAAACTAAAATCTTTTACTGTTTCCGTTTCTCACTTCACGTAATTCTTTAATTCACGTTGCACGTATTCAGTACTTTAAAAAACTTTAAACTTAAATTAAACTGAGTCATCAACTTCACAATACATATATACCCATGGAAATTTATTTTAAACATTTTTTTAGATAATTTTTTCTTTTATTCTATTGTTTTTTATTACTTCAATACTTCGATCTAATATTCCAGTAAAATAAGCAATGAGTAACCCATAATTTGTAATCCCTACACCACTCTCTTGACACATTCTGATTCTAGTTTTCATTGTTTTAGCATTGACCATACATGCACCGCAATGGACTATTAAGTCATAATCTATAACCTCTAGGGGAAAATCATGGCCCATCTGAAACTCAATCTCTGGTTTAAAACCTAGTTTTTTTTCAATGAGTGCTGGAATTTTAAAACGTCCAATATCTTCGTGAGATGTATTATGAGTACAAGCCTCAGATATAAGAATCTTTGAGTTTTTATTTAAATTTTTCAGTGTATCAATACCATCGAGTAAGGCCTCTAAATCATTAGATTTATACTTAGCAAATAGAATAGAAAAGGAAGTCAATAAAATATCATCTGGTACGATTTCATCTACAGCTTTAAAAGCTTGTGAATCCGTAATAACTAAATCTACTTTTTCCAAATCATCTAATGCTGATTTTAGTTCGGTATCTCTCACAACATAACTTTTAATACCATGATCAAGACAATCTCTAATCATTTGTGCTTGTGGTAATATGATTCTTCCCTTTGGGGCTTCAGAATCAATTGGGACAACCATTATAACCGTATCACCATAGTTTAATAAATCGCCAACAATAGCCGGCTCGTTTTTTTCTAGTGTCAAACAATCAATTAACCGTTCTTTTAAATCTATTACACTGTGTAAGTCATTAACCGTAACAAAAGCTGCTTTATCATATCTCTTTTCTAAAATTCTCAATTGATCTTCGTCAATTAAATCTATTTTATTAACAACTAATAGATATGGTATGTTCATTTTTTCAAAATTCTTTTTAAAAAGCTTAAAATCAATAATGCTTTCTTCCATAGTACTGGCATCAACAATATATATTGCAAAATCCGTTCGCTGTAAGACTTTCATGCTCTTTTTAACTCTCAAATCACCTAATGCACCGGCATCATCCAATCCTGCTGTATCAATGAATACAACTGGACCATAAGGTAACAATTCCATTGTTTTATTTACCGGATCTGTCGTTGTTCCTTTGACATCAGAAACAATAGCTATTTCCTGCCCAACAATTGTATTTAACAGGGATGACTTTCCAGCATTTCTTTTACCATAAATACCAATATGTGTTCGATTTGCTCTTGGTGTTTTATTCATTAAACTTCACCTCATCTATAATTTTCGCTTCTACAGCTTTAGATATATTTTGACCACGCAGAACATATTTTTTATCTTCGTATATAATTGTTGAATCAACAAATTGTTCTGATCCAATAGTAAAAAGACACTCAATGCGTCTGCCTTGTTTTTCACTTAACCATACTTTTGAAGCTTTATTATTAATCAATGGTCTGATTTTATTTTTAAAAGAATAAATCGCGTTCATTATCCAACACCCTGTCTAATTTTTTCTGAAGTTGTTTTTTTACTTTGCTATTTTCCATGGTCTCAATTTTCTTTTCAATAACTTTAAACCCTAATACTCGCGTTTCTTCTGATGCATAGTCTTCTAGATATTCTGTTAAAGTTAAGCAGGCGTTTGGCATGCAATATTCATGAATAAATCCAGGTTTAGCAAACTCCATGAAGTGTTCCCCGGTTCTACCTAAACGGTAACAGGCTGTACAAAATGATGGAATAAAATCATGTTCTAATAATTCGACTACAACCTCTTCTAATCCTCGTGTGTCGGCTATTTCAAATTGTTCTTTATCTAATTCTTGTTCATCTTCCTTTGTATAGCCATCTAATTCTATTTTTGTACCCGCGTCAATTTGACTTACACCTATATCAAACATTTCATTTCTAAGATCTACTGGTTCTCTAGCAGTTAAAATCAAACCAGTATAAGGCACCGCAAGTCTTAAAATAGCAACCAATCTTTTAAAATCGTCATCATTTACTAAATACTCGTCACTTATATCTAAATTTGTCGCATCATTTAACCTTGGAAATGAAATCGTATGTGGCCCAACACCATATGTTTTTTCTAAGTAAGCTGCATGTTCTATCAAGCCTAAAACTTCGTATTTCCAGTCGTATAAACCGAATAAAGCACCAATGCCAACATCTCCAATACCTGCTTCCATCGCTCTAGAAAGCCCATGTAACCGATAATTAAAATCTGCTTTTGGTCCAAAGGGATGTACTTCTTTATAAGTCTCATGATGATATGATTCTTGAAAAATTTGATAGGTTCCAATTCCTACATCAACTAACTTTCTATAATCTTCTATTTCCATGGGTGAAGCATTAATATTTGCTCTTCTAATTTCTCCACTTTCTAATTTTGTATCATATACCGTTTGAACAGAATTAGCGATAAAATCACTATCATACTCTGGATGGGTTCCAAAAACTAGAATTGTTCTTTTTTGACCTTCAGCTTCCATTTGACGGACTTGACTTTGTATTTCACTCTTAGTTGAAGTCTTTCTGCAAACCTCTGTATTTGTTGCTTTAAAACCGCAATACTTACAACCATTGACACACTTATTACCTATATAAAGGGGAGCAAATATCACTACGCGATCCCCATAAACTTCTTGTTTTAATCGTTTTGCGCCATCGATTATCTTTTGAATATATTTCTCTTCATCTGCATTTAATAAAACGGCTGTTTCTTTACTGGTAAGAACATTTCTGTTAAGAGATTTATTGATAATTCGATCAATCTCTTGTTCCGTCGCTTCCGTTTCAGCTAATAATGATGTTATGTGTTCATCATTAATAAAATCTTGATACATATTTAATCATCCTTTCAAAATAAAAAAACTTCCACAAAGGGAAGTTAAAACCAAAAATAGACATTATTAATCCATAGGATTATTCATCTAGTATTAGTAACTTCCTTCTAGTTCAGAGTATCTCTTTACTATTAGGGGTTAACATTTTATGACAAATAAAAAATGAATTCTCAAACACTTTCCATCTGATAGTTACAATATACTATATTGATAAAAATATGTCAATCTTTTTGATAATTATATTTACTTTATTTTTAAAATAATGGTATATTATTTATGAGGTGATAATTATGAAGAAAATAGCTGTTATTGGTGCCGTGTTAGATTCTCCAAAGGAAAGTTCTAAAGATTTTAATGCACTTGTTTCTGAATACCAAGAGATTATTCAAGGACGAATGGGTATACCATTTATTAAAGAAAATATTTCTGTTATTTCTTTAACTGTTATTGGTTCTTTAGATCAAATTAATTCTCTAACAGGACAAATCGGCAATTTGCCCGGCGTAACTGTAAAAACTTCAATTACTAAAAAAACACTAACTTAAATGTTTTTCAATCATATCTAAACAAAGTTTTTCGCAAGTCTCAAGGGTAAAGTCCTCTTGAGGCTTTTTTAGATACTCAAAATACTTTTTAGATCTAGCAATAGTTATAAACTCTGATTTTTGAATCAATTCTTTAATGTAACAATCAGAATCAATTGCAAAGCTTTTCTTAGATGAAAAATAATCTAAGTCAATATCTAAAATAAATTTATCTTCAGGTAATTTAAAGCCAATACTTCTAAACATTTCATCATCTAATGAACTGAAATGCTCTGCACTAATTAAATAATGTGTTCCTTTTTCATATTCATGAGCATCCATACAGTTAATCATATGATAGTCCTTTAAGTAACCTAAAGCCATAGCCGTATTTATATGTTCATCATTATTCAAGTCCTTCGGTAACTCTATTATACTAAGTATATTTTTTGAATCGATGCCCATTAATCGTTTTTGACTATAAGCCTCTGTTAACTGTTCCACATTTTTGTCATCCTTCATAATCGCCTGGTAATGAGATTTTTGCCAGAAAGGAGGATTTGTATCTGGGTGGTAATCAATTGAGACAAGTACATATTCTTCCCCTCTTATAATGCTTTCATAAGCCCAAAGGGGTAGCGTGTATTGGTGTTGGTCTACAATGTATACTTTTTTATCTTTTATGCTTATATTTTTTAAACCAGAAAATTCTTCGTTTTTCATCATAAAACCACCTTTACTCATTCTAATCTTTTAGATAATTATATATTTATTATCAAGTTTATCAATAGGAAAAATAAAAAACAGGCTTTAAGCCATAAGGTATTACCCTTTGCTTATTAGCCTGTTTTAATTAATTCAAAGTAATGTGTATCTCTTTAATTAAACCTTCTCGAATATCCTTAGCCGCTTTTCCAGTAATACAATCATTATTGATCAGTTCACTTTGACCATTTCTATAAACCAAATGGAAGCTCTTAGGGGAAACCTTATCTTTTCCAAAGGTATTCTTTAAAGAAGGGTTATGATAAATCACTAATGTTTTTCCTAAAAATCTAGCTGTATAGGTTTTTTCTGGTAATTCAATCATAATTTTCTCATTTTCTAATTGTAGACTTCTTTCATTTTTATTTTTGGTAAACATATTTTTTGTTAAAATTGGCTCTGGCTGAAAAACTAATGCATCGCCAATCATTTTAAAAGGTCTATTACCAAAACTCATGCGTGTCCACATATCTATAAACTCAGCAGTAGCACCACTAAGCCTAGCAATATAACCTCTCCCATGATTACTAGTATCGCCATTTAAACTACTGAGAATAAATGAACTGTTTTCGAAAATGCTTCTTTTGTAGACCTCTGGTTCTTGGTATAAAACGCCTGCATTATTGAAACTTTCAATAAAAGTATCATAAAGTCCATGTTTTAATAGTTCCAATAAATACTTATACTCCATATGTAGCCAAATAGAGCCATTTTCTAACCAGCCAGGTGTAAATGCTTTTGCACGCCCAATCTCAAAGGATTCATCTTCTAAAATGCCATTTACTCGAAACATCTTTAACTTTTGATCATAAAGATCACTTTTCTTCACAGCTTCATGTAACGCTTCAGCTTCTGCATTTGAATCAATAATCTTATGAGCTTTAACTTGCCCCTCTAAGAAATTTGATAAAGGCTTCTTTTTAAAAGCATTAACTTTTACAAAAGGTCTGCCTTCTTCAGAAATCTTTCCAGTTTTTTCATAATCTATGGCTTCGTAGGAGAAGAACATTGAATATAAGCCATTTTCTTTTTTTGATGCTTTGATTGAATACTGTAATTTTTCTAGCATCTTTTCAAAAAACTCGATGAGTGATTTTTTTGTTACTTCACTAAACTCACCAGAATTTTTATCAAATATTTTTTCTCTATATTTTTCCTTTGCAAGATTACTTTGATCCCAATAGCTAAAGTGATCTTGATCAACTTGCCATTGAATCAATAATTCATTAATTACACTATAGAAATCATATACTTCTTCTAATACCATGATTGAATCAAAATTAATTGTTTTTATCGTTTTAAGCATAAACTGAGTCCATTTATAAACCTCAGCAGATTCACCAAAGGAAGAACCAAAAAGTCCTGGTAGTCCATTTAATGCATCATACCATCCAGGCTTATTTGCTTCCATTTCAACGCCTAAACCATAAGGGTCTAAACTAGCAATCTTGTTCAGTAATAAAACAAATACCTTTTCAATCAAGTTACTTTTATATACCTTTTCATTAACTCTTAAGAAATTTTTATCATGATCTCTTAAATCAATTTTCGCTTTCTTTTCTTCATCTTCTAAAAGGGCTTCATATTGTCTTGGACCGCGTTCAGTTAATTGATATTTCTCATGTCGTGGTAACACCCGAACATAACTGTCATAATATTTATAGTCTTTACTTAGAAATAGTTGCTCTTTCTTATCTGGATAAACTCTTAAGAAATTCTCTATCAAGTCTAAATTGTAAGTCCAATGATCTACCCAGTAACCTTCGTCAAAACTTGACATTAAAATGCTTTCAGATTGATCAATCATTTTATTGGCTAAAGCTGATACTTCACCTTTTGTGTATGATTCAGATTCTAAATACTCATAAAGCTCTCCTAAAGAATATGGTTTTGAAACAATTGATAGAAGTTCTACATCGTTAACACCACTTAAGTGATCTATGTTCTTAACAATGAATTTTTGTCCATTGATTACAAGAGGGTTAAAGCCTTCTAAACTAATGAGATCAAAAAATGTCTTTATGTTATGATTTTTAACTTGAGCATTAAAGAAAAGATCAGACCTTCTATTCTGATTAACATCTCTATAATTACCATTGCCCTGTGAAAAATATCTAGGTTCTAAAGAAAATGCATTATAATCTCTTTCTAAATCGCCATGCTTTCTTGAGAATATATGATATATTTTCTTATCCTTATCTCCAACCTCAATTGGAATACCGCCTCTTAAAATATTGTCTAAGAAGTTTTGTCTTACATAGCCATTTAGACGCTCATCACCACTATTGGTAAAACTTAAATCTGAGTATAACTGATGCACTTCAGTCATTCCGGAAAATTTCTTGTTGAAAAAGTCCTTCTCTAATACTTTTTGTCCGACACTTTCTAAGATTTCTTCAGATGCTACAGTACCAATAACAGATTCTATGATAATTGATTGATTTGGTTCAACAGTATTTTCAACACAGGACATGCCACAAGGAAACTGATTTTCTGTCATTTGCTTTACATCGTCTGGTATGCCACTAATAAACCCATAAGGTATAGATAAACTTTCATCATAGTCAAAAACAACTTGCGGATCTACAATTGGTTGAATTAATCCTTTGGTTACATTGCTCTTCGCGATATAAAAATTACCTGCCACGATTTCATCAACTTGTGCTTCATCACTGGCCGTAGCACTTAATCTATAAAAAGGTATATCATTATTTAAATTGCTTACTTTAGCCCATGCTGTAATTGTTTGTGATCCATTTTTGAGTGTTTCATGATCAATTCCATAAGGCACTAAAATAGGTAAGCCATCTAACACTTCTATATTTCGATTACCTTCTCCAACATTTATAACCTCTACACTTCTCACTAGACCAGCAAAATTTTCTTTTGGTAAAACATAGTACATAACTTTTGTATTTATCTTTAACTCTTTATTCTTTTCTACAACTGTTAAATGATCCGGTTCAATAATCATTTCAGTACTAACTTGCTCACTCAGTTTTTTGAAGGGTTCATAAAACTGACCATCAATTTTAATAAAACTTCTAAATCCTTTTGTATTAACATTGGCATATGATTTATTGGCAGGATAAAACTCCATAATTGAGTTATCTTTGCTTTCGACACCAAAACTTGCAATGCCTTGACCTCTATTCACATAAAATGCCCACATCGGTACGCCTAGCTTACCTGCTATTCCAGGAAGAAAGCTTGCAAAAGATGGTTTGCTTTGATAATTTTTCATGATGAATTGACCTGCTTTATTAATCTCAAAATTTTTCGCCATTTTTTCCTCCTCTAAATTAATTCCATAATAATTCTGTGAAATTAATCAATTTATTTTGTTCTTTTTTGCTTAGATTTATTTCAGGTGAATTCTTCAATGTTGTATCAACATTTTCAACAATCAAAACCACTGCATCTTTAGTCAGTGTATGGGTATGCCACACAGATTTTTTAATGTTATAAATCTTTAAGGGTTGCATATCCTCCGCAATTATTTCTCCCACTTCATTTTTACCATCAGCTAAAAACAGAATACATTTGCCTTGTAATAAAACAAAAACTTCATCAGTTTCATCATGCCTTTGCATTTTGTTGATTTCATTTGGTAATAGTTCATCGCAATACTTAAGCAAAGCAACGCGCCAAGTATCGTAATCGATGATTGGTTTATAACCTTCACCACTATATTCATTAATTTCAATTAAATCTGATTTGTTTTTCATACAAACTCCTTATTGCATCTATTAATTTAAGGTGACTAAAACTTTATGGCATTTAGCCAACTTTAAATCAGTAATTTTATCTCTATTGATTAACACACTTTGATGATCTCTCTCAAAATTAACTTTCTCACCATTAATAATGATTTCTTCAACAGTATAATTATTAACTGCTTTTCTATTTTTATTCTCATAAGTTACTTCTAATTTTCTATCAGCAAAGTAAGTTGTAATACTTGCTTTATTATCTGCATCAAATTGTGACGCAACAAGTTTTGGATTCAACTTTAGATTACCAAGTTTGCCTTGAATACCATAGACTTGATTTACCATTGTTAAAAGTAACCAACTGGCAGACCCTGTTAAAAAGTGATATAATCCTCTTCCTCTCTTATCAATATACTCAGGAATACCTGGATATATTCTACTTTTTTCAAAATCTTTACAATGGTTATAGATTGAATCAATAACTTCAAATCCTTCTTTTGCAAAATTTCTTTGATAAAGAGCATTTCCATACATTACAGCCATATGGCTAAACATTGCGCCATTTTCTTTTTCACCATAGGCAAAACCAAAAGCTCTACCAAGGTTAAGCTTTACTTCATTTAATGGTGTATTTAAACGATAGCCACCAACTGCATCACTTTTTAAATGATGATCCGCTGCTTTAGTAATATCTTTTATTTCATCTTCTGTAGCAACATTACCCATGATTGGAAAAACTTGTCCTGTTAAAGTCATTCGAACACCTTTTTCATGGTCCCCTTCTAAGCGGTCCCCATCATTATCATAATAAGCATTG
>DATFJG010000014.1:0-4463 GCA_035269305.1 Clostridia bacterium | reverse complement strand
GCCAAGATCAAACTCTTAATTTAAAATCTCTCTCATTTTGTTTCTGACGTTTTCTCGCTTGTTGCATGTTTGTTACTTTTGTTTCTTTTAGACATACTGTTCAATTTTCAAAGACCATTTTTTCTCTTGTTTTGCTTTTTTTCACAACTATTATAGATTAACATAATGTTGTGTTTGTCGTCAAGAAGTTTTTTAAAAAATTACTTAGAGTTAACAATTTCACTTGCTTGCGACATTAAATATTTTATCAATTCAAGTACTTAATGTCAAGAGTTTTTTAGTTGTTTTCTAAGTCACTTATAAACTTTACTTGTTTTTGCGACATCTATAATATTACATTTTTAACGGCACAATGTCAAATACTTTTTATAACTTTTTTCTTAAATATCTAAATCTTTTTTTCTACGACTTTATTATAATAGCATCTACAATTTATGAAGTCAATTATTTTAAAAAAGTAAAACTTTTCTGAAAATTCATTGAAGGTTTTTAATTAGTTTCTTCATTATAGTAACAATTTTATTAATAAAAAAGACCTCAAATATCATCACTTAGATTAAATATAACCTAAGTGATTTGAATGAGGTTTAGGATAAACAAGTAAAGACTCCCTGTTCAGGAGGAATCCTCACAAGAAAATATGGACTTTTTAATTTTTACCTTTTATAACATCACGAATGATATTGTAACGTTCATCATTACTAACAACAAAACCACCAATATCTGAAGCTGTCGGCGAATAATTTACGAAAGCTTCTTGTAATTTATTTTTAATTTCACTATCTAACACATTACTAGCTGCAATTGCATCCTTTGGAATATCATCTGATTTAGCAATAACTTCTAATCGTTCCATTGGATAACCTTCAGCCTTCATTCGATCAAATGCCTCGTCATATGTCGCACCTGCTTCTATTTCACCAGATAAAACACTTTGAATAACATTGTCATGACTCCCTAGAAATGAATGTTTAGAAAAATCTCGTTCTGGATTCATTCCATTGGTCTCTAAAATGTGGTTAGCATACAAATAACCAGATGCACTATTGACATCTACATAGCCAAAATGCTTGTTCTTTAAATCTTTTAATGTATTGATGTTATTATTCTTTAAAGTAATAATATAACCATTATAAGAGTCTTTTCCATTTACTTTTGGAGAAACTAAGGGTTCTATATCTGACTTTTTCTTTGCATTAATATATGCAAATGGCGAAAACCACCCAATATCTATAATACCAGTTGCTATTGAATCAATTAAGGCATCATAGTCTTTTAAAATTATGGTCCTAGCTTTAAAACCTAATGTTTTACATACCTCTTCTAAGATTGGCACATAAGTTTTCTTAATCGTATCTGGTTTAGTAAAGGGATTCACCCCGAATATTATTTCATTGTCCTCTTTTAGTTTAGCTGTGATTTTTTGTAACTCATCGGCTATATCATTTAATTTTTCTCCTGATGCAATAATTTCATTGTTTTTACTTTGCTGACTGCTCACTTGTTTCATAAGATCAGCTACCATTGAATAAGTATCTTCAACCGAGAGTGCAACTGAATTTGATGCAGACTCTATTTCTTTCGAACTTTCTAGTTCCCGAGTCGAAATTTCTTCTAAAGTAGTAATGGATTGTCCCATACCTTCAATAATTTCCTGAATCTTTTCAACAGCTTTTGTTGACTCTTGACTAATTGCTTCAGCTTTATTTATTTTTTCCATACATAGTTCCATAGATTGATTTGAGTTATCGATTTCACCAACAATAGAGGAAACAATTCTTTCTATCTCTAATATTGCTTGATCTGTTTCATTAGACAGTTTAGAAATCTCATTCGCTACAACTGAAAAGCCTTTTCCAGCATCACCAGCTCTTGCTGCTTCAATGGATGCATTTAAAGATAATAAATTTGTCTCTTTTGAAATATTTTTAATGTATTCAACTATTTTATTAATCTCAGTAGAAGATTCTTTTAAATTATGGTTATTTTCAGATGCATCTTTAATGACTAAGGATAAATCCTTCATAAATGCTTCAACATTTCGTATTTTTTCTTTATTATCATCTAGCAGATTAATGGATTTGCCAGATTCCTCTTCTATCATGGTGATATTATCATTTAATCTCTCTGTATTCGAGATAAAATCATTGATTGAAGCAGTAATTTCTTCTACACTTGCAGAATTTGATTGACTGTTGGCTTCTATACCATGAAAACTATCAACAATTTTATTAAACATCTGAATATTACCTTTCGATAACCACAGCAATTGTTGAATATCAAAACCTAGGGTTTCAGAAACCTTTGCTAGTTTTTTGTTCACTTCTTTTTGAATTACTTGAGCGTCAGTTTCGTTAACCCCTTTTTTTTCAAAGGTTTCTGTATCAGGGGTTCTATTAACGACTAAGATCACACCAATCAAAACAATTCCATTTAATACAAACAATAAATTTTTTGAGTCTATTGTAAAATACATTCCAACTTGAATTATTAATACTATCAATATAGAAATTAATAAGTAATTATTTCTTTTTTTCATAAATTTCCCCCTAGTAAAGTAAACTAAATAAATCAGCGCAACTCTCTACTTTATATATATGCAATTGTTGTGCCATGATTAAAGACAAATAAACAAGATTAATTTAACTAAATTGGTTTTTTTTACCAACTTCCTTGAAACATCTGTCTTGCCTTGGTAAATAATACCAACTTCAACTTATAAAAAATAGCTCCTGTTTAATAATAGATGGTATTAATCCAACTCTATAGATGGATTGTATTTATTATTTTCTAAATGTCCAATGGTTTCTCTTAAAACATTTACCTTTTCTGCCAAGTCCTTCTGCGTTAAATCGAACTTAGTTCTCTATTATTTAATATGATTACTCATTTTCTTAGATTTCATTAGTCTCCCATTATAAATCAATGGGATAAAAAAATACACCCACTCTCTAAAATCCCCCAAATATATAAAATTGGATGATAATATATACCTTCTAACAGATCTAAAAATCAAATGAATTCTTAATTCTAAACACTTTATTATTTACTTGGCAACTCTAGATAATCATTTTCAGTTTTCTTTTTAATAAAAAAATCTTGCTTATATTTTGGTCATATAAGCAAGACTAATAACTATTGATTTATTCTATTTTACTTGGTTCATACCTAGATTGAATGCTTTAATATTTACATCCACAAATCTTTCTTTAATAACTTTACCAATAATCATTTCCCAATCAACCGCTTCATCTAAGCCTAAAGCTTTTACCAAAGAACCAATGATTGCAATATTCATCGTTTTATTATTACCAGCTTCTTTTGCTAAAGCCGGACCATTAACAACGGATACATGTTCGATCTTAGTTTTTATCTCTTCAATAATGCCTTCTGGATAAGCTACACTACCAGTTAAGATTGGTGCAGATGGTATTTTATAGTCATTAATTACCATAATACCCTCTGGATTTAAATGATCTAACCACTTGCCGCCTTCCATTTTTTCAAATGCCACTAATATATCGGCTTGTCCTAAGCCAATAATTGGAGAGTAAACTTTATCTCCAAATCTTACTTGAGTTGTAACAGACCCACCTCTTTGTGCCATGCCGTGCACTTCTGACATCTTTACATCATAACCTGCTTCAATTAAACCTGCAGATAAAACTTTACTTGCCAATATTATTCCTTGTCCGCCTACTCCAGATAATAATACATTCTTAACATTTGACATATTATTCACCTACCTTTGCAATTGCATCGAAAGGACAAGATTGTGCACATACACTACAGCCAACACACATATCTTCGTTAATAATCGCTTTCTTACTCTTAATATCAAATTCTAACGCCGGACAACCTGTTTTAATACAAACTTTACAACCTCTACACTCATCAGGATCTACTCTATAAGTCTTTCTTACAAGATCAAATTCTTCCTTGTCAAGGTCAGTAAATCTCTTTAAAGCACATGGCCATCTTGTGATAATAACGGAAGGTCCATCATAAGCTAAAGAAACCTTTAATGCTTTATCAACTGCATCTAGATCTAGTGGATTCACTGTAATAACTTCCTGTATGCCGATAGATTTAACTAATTTTGGTATATCTATTGCTTCAGTCATATCGCCTTGTAGTGAAAATCCAGTACCTGGGTTTTCTTGATGTCCTGTCATACCAGTTGTTCTATTATCTAAGATTATATTCACAGTATTACTCTTATTATAAGCAACTGTAATTAATGAATTAATACCAGTATGGAAGAATGTTGAGTCTCCAATAACACTTACCACTTGTTTATCTACATTATTTCTCTCAAATGCTTTATAAGCACCGTGTCCCATTGAAATACTACCACCCATACAAATAACTGTATCAATTGTATTCAATGGTTCAGCCACACCTAATGTATAACAACCAATATCACCAGTTACCATGATATCTTTTCTTTTAGCTAACTCATA
>DATFJG010000013.1:0-5853 GCA_035269305.1 Clostridia bacterium | reverse complement strand
TAATCATATGTTTTAATGGGTCAGCAATCTTTTCAATCACTGTTTTATCTAATTCTGTTTCTTTACCTTTAATCACAAAATCAACAGTTTTATTTTGTTCTTGAGATAAATCTCTTACTAAGCGTTTATATCTAATAAAGGTGTTGCCTACAGGTATCATTCGTGTACTCATAATGTCTTCCTGTAAGGATCTTATTTTCGTATCCATTTCATCTAAGGCGTTTGATAGTTCCATGGAAACTTTTTCTTGTCCATTAACAGTTAACTCTCTAAGCCTTGCCTGACTAATCACCAAATCTGCCATGGAGTTAATTAAGTTTTCAAGTTTATCAGCATCTACTTTTATTTTGCTTTTTTCTTGTATCTTTCTGCTTTGAGATTGTTCTTGTACTACTTTTTCAATTTGTTCTTTGGCTACTTTTCCTTGGGTTTCAAGGATATCTCCTAGTTTGTTTTGGGTTTCTAAACTTTCTCTTATATCTTTAGCGTCTAATATGCCCCGTTCTACTAAAATTTCTCCTGTCAATTTATCCGCTAGTGTTTTATCAAAGTCGCCATCAAAGTCTTCGGTTACATCTTCAATCGAAATGTTGTTATCAGATTCGACAAATAAAAAGACTTCATTTATTTTTTCTTTTGTTTCTATTGTTTTAAGAATCAACTGCCATTTAAGGTAACAATTTTCTGCTTTTAACTCAAAGAGTTCTGGTATCCTTGTTAAGTTTATATTGATGTCTAGAATACGACCAATCTCAGCTAGATCTTCAATTAATAAGATTGGATCTGTTCCCGTTGAGAAAAAGGATTCATTAAGCTCTAATTTTATCTTAAAAACTTTTTCTTTTCTATCAGTTACCTTTTCTTCTTTTGATATTTCTAAGGCTTTACTACTATCTTCAACCTTGAAATAATTAATGGATTCGATAAGCTCGGTTTTTCTTCTTTCGCCTACAACGATATTTGTGTCTAACAAACTATTCACCATAGCTTTCACAACATCTGTAGATTTTAATAAAATATCGATAATATCTGGATTGACATCAATGGTTTCGTGTCTGATTTGATCGAGTAAATCCTCTGCATGATGAACAAAATCAGATATATCTGTCATGCCTGTTAAAGCAGCGCTTCCTTTAATGGTGTGCATGGCTCGAAAAATTTCATTGACAAGTTCAAAATCTGTTGGTCGATCTTCTAACTCAATAAGACCGTTTTCTAGTTCTTTCAGTAAATCTTTTGCTTCTTCAATAAATATTTGCTGTAAGTTTTCTTCAACCATCATAACCTCCTTTTATCGAACAAATCTTTTAACAACGCCTGTGAGTTGTTCAGGAGAGAAAGGTTTGACTAACCATCCTGCAGCGCCTGCTTCTTTTCCCTTGTTTTTCATTTCAGCTTGTGACTCTGTTGTTAATACTAAGATCGGTATAAATTTAAATTCACGATTTTTTTTAACTTCTTTTATAAACTCAATACCATTCATTTTAGGCATGTTGATATCTGTTATAATCATTTGAGGTCGATCTTTTCTACTATTATTTTCTTTTAACACTTCTAACCCTTCAACACCATTTTCAGCTAATAAAATTTCATAACCACTTTTTTGAAGGGTATATTTTACAGAAGTTCTGATAGTTCTTGAATCATCTAAAATAAGCACTCTTTTATTCATCTTTTTCACCTGCCATTACTAGTAGATACTTTACTCCTACAAGATTCAACGTCTCTTCAATAGATTTTTTTACATTTTCATACTTCACCTGAAATTTTTCTTTAAGCATTGTTTTTTCTAGTGACAATAATAACTGAATACCTGAACCGTCTATTTTTTCTAAAGCATTAAAATTCAATATAAGCAATTCTTTGTTGGATGCGTTCATTTTTTCTATTGATTCGACTAATGCTTTCCAAAAAACTTCCACTGTGAATATTGTTAATTCATCTGGTAATTCAACTGTTCTTTTACTCATAACCCCTCCCCTTGCTAAGCTTTAACACTTCCTATCAATATAAGAACATGTATTGATGCTCTTATTTGAAAGTTATCATAATTTATCATTTAATTGTTGACTATCTATTTTATTAGCAAAAATTAAATTTCTTTTCGTTTATATAACATTTTTATAAAAAAATTCGTAACTTTGGGATCAAATTGGCTTCCTGAACATTTTTTTAATTCATCTACTGCATCGTTACATGATAGTGCTTCACGGTACGGTCGATTAGACAGCATAGCATCATAAGCATCACAAACTGTTAAAATTCGCGCTAATAATGGAATTTCTTCTCCTTTGAGCCCTTTAGGGTAACCATTACCATCATATCGTTCATGATGATGTAAAACTCCATCTAATATTTCTTGATAAATACCAGCACTGCTGAGAATTCTATATCCGACTTCAGGGTGTTTTTTAACAACATCAAATTCTTCTATAGACAATTTACCAGGTTTTTCTAAGATTGAATAATCAAGTGCAATCTTTCCAATATCATGTAGCATCCCTGCTGTTTCAAGTAAGGCTTTATTGCCAACATCTAATTCCTTGGCATCAGTAAACATTTTCATATAGTAACGTACCCTTGAAGAATGTTCTTCCTCTCTCGGATGTTTTTCATGAAGTGTTGTTATAATTCCTTTAATAGCATTTTTATGATAATTTGATTTCATTAATAATTTATTTTGATACATGATGTCTTCTGCTCTTTTAAAGATTTTATTAATCGGCTCTTTCATACTTTCTTTTAAAGCAAATCCACAAGCCACTGAAAAATTAATATCATTCACTTCAATTTTAGTGAAAGATTTTTGTATTCGATGAACTACTTTTGAAATTTCATCTTTTTTAATTGAGGGGATTAAAATTGCAAACTCATCACCACCTAACCTAGCAATAATTTCATCACCTCTTAACTCTTCTTTAAAAGCTATTGCTGTTTTAATTAAAAATTCATCTCCTACTTGATGACCAAAAGAGTCATTTATTAACTTCAGTCCATTAATATCTGCTAAAACAATTCCCAAGGGTAAATTCCTCTTTATATCTAAACGCTTTAATTCCTCATTGAAAAACCGTCTATTGTATAATTTAGTTAACTCATCCTGATAACTCATTTTTTCTATCTTTTTCGCTTTTCTAATCTCAGATGTTTCATCAATTAAAGCACATTGGAAAAACCGTTTATCAGCTATATCAAAAGGACTAGTAATTAATTTAAAATGATGTATATTTCTGCCTATGCTAATATTGATATGACTTTCAATATTAGCAGGTGTTTTTACTTGTTTTCTAAAATGTAAATAGTAATCATCCTGAGATGAAGGATGAATAAAATCTGAGAATTTTCTATCCATAGCTTTTTCACTTTGAATATATTTTTTAGCTTCATTATTAAAATCAACAATTACAAATTTTTCGTTAAGAAAAACATAACCTATTGGCGCCTCTTTAAAAATTTTCTTATATCTTAATTTCATTTCTTCAATTTCATCATTAACTCGTTTGAGTTCCTCATTTTGAAAGATTAACTCTTCATGATAAATAAAAAGTCTCTCTATAATTTCATCCTTTGTCTTTGAAGAAATAGAGTTAAATTCATTTGTCATCAAAGTTTCTCTGATTTTCTCTCTGATATTTTTCATATAAATCCTTCCATTATTCTATTTCTTGAACTGTTCCAACGAGTTTAAGAGGTTTGCCCTCTTGGTCTCTTAAAATAATTTCTCCACGGTCATGAATTTTTGAATAAGTTCCATCTTTTCGCTTTAACCGATAAATAATATCCCATTCTTCTGCATTACCTGTTATATAGTTTTTCATAGATTCCATGGCGTTATCAAAATCCTCTTTATGAATATATTCACAAATCTGGTAAACATCATTAGGAAATTCATCGACTGAATAACCTAACATATTGGCTTTTGAATCTGAGTACTCGACATAGTTCATTTCTAAATCATATTCCCACCATGCAATTTTACCAACTTCTAAAATCTTCTCTAATCTATTTTTTATCATTTCAGTTTTATCTACTTGTTTTTTTAACTTAGTTATATCTACCATGGTTACAATAACACCACTCACTGCATTATTAGATGTTCTAAAAGGTCGTACACGCATGAGCCAATTAGTGCCATTTTTATCCTTAATTTCACGTTCTACGCCATCTAGTTCTTCCATAACATATTTTATATCTTTATTTAATTCTGGATATTCATCCATAACAGATATATGGGCAATAGAACGTCCAATATCCGATTCTAGAATGTTTGATACATTTACAAAAAGTGGTGTTGTACGTCTTATACATAAATTAGCATCTAAGTATAATGCTCCAACTTCTGTGTTTTTAAGCAAGTTATTTAAATCATTATTTAGATCTGATAATTCATCGATTTTTAGTTGATGTTCATTATTAACGGTATATAACTCTTCATTAACCGATTGAAGCTCTTCATTTGTGCTTTGGAGTTCTTCATTAGATGCAACCAACTCCTCATTTGATGACTGCAGTTCTTCATTAGACGTTTCTAACTCTTCAATTGTTGCTTGCAAGCCTTCTCTTGCTTGTTGAAGTTCTGTCTCCAATGTTTCTATCCGGTCTTTTTCATCTTCTGTCATGTTAATTTCAATTGGCGACTTATTCTCATTAGGCATTTTCTCTAAAAAAGAAATATAAAAATAATCATTGTGATTTACTTCAATTATTTCCCCTTTTATGGAAATAACTAAACCCGTATCATCTAATCCGTTTATGTTGTTAAGTACTAAACTTTCTCGTTTAGCTTTTAGTCGTCTGATGATGTTTTTTACAAATAGTCCCAAACCTTTAGAAATATTTGATGATAATTTATTTGAAAATCTCCCAGGTTGAATTTTCATATATTTTGAAACATCCCCTAGTATTTGAATAATATTGTCATTTTCATCAACAATTATAGATGGAGGTACATTCATCTGTAAAGCTTTTAATAGTAGTTGTTCATACCACATAGAACGATCAGACTTTATAATTTTTTGTTCATAAGTTTTTAAATGGTTTGCCCCACTTGTTACATGTAATTTCTGATTAATAGATGGCTGATACCCTTTTTTAAATCTAAAAATTTTCCATTTACTATCAATAATATCAAAGGCCTCACCTATTTTGCCTAATGACTCACTATTACCTAGAAATAAAATTCCTTTATCTCGTAAAGAATAGTAGAAACTTCTTAAAATTTGCTGTTGAAATTCACTCTTAAAATAAATAAATAAATTCCTACATGAAAGTAAATCTAGTCTAGAAAAAGGTGGATCATTGAGTAAATTATGTTTTGCAAAAACAACTTTTTTGCGAATAAATTCGTTAACTTGGTAACCTTTTTCCTTCTTTATAAAATATTTTGATATAATCTCAGAATCTAAGTCAGCAACAATACTTTCTGGATACAATCCTGAACCCGCTACCTCTAATGCTTCTTCATCTATGTCTGTAGCAAAGCACTTAATATCACAGTTAATATTATGAGTGGATAAATACTCACTGATCATTATCGTTAATGAATAGGCCTCTTCCCCTGTTGAGCAACCAGCAGACCAGATCCTGATTTCTTTTTTACTATAATCTAAATTTGGCAATATATTTTTTTTAATACTTTCATAAGCGGCTTTATTTCTAAAGAAATTTGTTACCCCAATTAATAATTCTTTATATAAGGTTTCTTTTTCTTCATCCGATTCAGAAAGTAGTTCTATATATTCTTTAATTGAATGACACCGATTGATCAAGACTCTTCTATCGATACGTCTGACCATTGTATTTTTCTTATATTTTGAGAAATCGACTGAAGAATAATTTCTCAGAATCAAATTA
>DATFJG010000012.1:0-6597 GCA_035269305.1 Clostridia bacterium | reverse complement strand
GCCAAAAGCAAGCCCTGCCTGCATCTCATTATATTGTGAAAAGCCAAAATAGGAATAGGAAGCGCCAATAGTTCCTGTTTTTGTAGGGAAAGCAAAACCAACCCCTTGAGTGTTTTGTTGTTTTATAAATCCCGATTGATGGAAAGCTCCTACCGAAATGTCAGTTAAATAACCTAGTCCCGCCTGGTTATGGTAAACAGACCATATGTCAGTCATTGTGAGGGAAGTGTTACTCATGGCAGCAGATTTTCCTGCTTCAATGTTAATATTTTGAGCCTGAGATTCAGACATCCAGCATAATAAGCTAAAAAGAAATAAGAATTTAATATTCATGAAATGATTTATGATCGTCATAGGGTTTTTATTTCATTCTAAATCAGGGTATGAAGATACAATTATAATTTTTTTAATTGAAATGGATGGTGAAATTACTGTCTTTTCTGAATATCAAATTAGATAATAAATAGTAAAGAAAAAGAAAAAGCGAAAAGAATAATAAGAATATGATTATTGATATTTTGTTAAAACAATTACATTCATTATATTTAGCGATATTTAATAAGAATTAATTATTAATCTAAAATTTTATCTATGAAAAAAATGACAATCTTTCTTGCATTTTTGTTGTTTGTTAGTTTTCAGGCTGCAGCTCAAATGCAAATTACGGGTAGGGTAACGAGTGTAATTAATGGCGAACCTATTCCCGGTGTCTCTGTAGTAGTGCAGGGTCAAGAAACAATTGGTACAGCTACTGATTTTGAAGGAAAGTATTCTTTGACAGTTCCACAGAGTGCAGAGAATTTAATTTTTACTTCTGTAGGAATGAAACAGACAATAGTACCAATAAATGGACGCAGTACTATTGATTTAGCTATGGAAGAGGAAATTCTTGAAATGGATGAGGTGATTGTAGTAGCTTATGGTACAAGTAAAAAAGAATCATTTACAGGTTCTGCTACGATGATTGACAACAAGTCTATTGAATCACGAAATGTTTCTTCAGCAACAAAAGCATTAGAAGGTGTTGTTCCTGGTGTTCAGACAACTTCTGGAGGTGGCCAACCTGGTTCTGATTTGAATATACGGATAAGGGGATTTGGCTCAATTAATGCTTCAAATGAGCCTTTGTATGTTGTTGATGGTGTACCTTTTGATGGAAACATTAACAGTATTAATCCAAATGACATTGAATCGATGTCAGTATTGAAAGATGCATCTGCTTCTGCTCTTTATGGGGCTAGAGGTGCTAATGGAGTAGTAATTATTACTACTAAAAAGGGTTCTGAAGGGGAACCTGAAATTAATTTTAAAGCTACATTTGGCTCATCTTCACGGGCTGTTCCGGAATATGAAACGGTTGATGAACGAACTTATATGGAATTATTTTTTGAATCATATAAAAATTCATTGATCGTTGATAATGGACTTACCCAAGGTGATGCTATTGATGTTGCATTAAATGGTGATGCTACTACCCAAAGTTTTATGGAAGTATTAGGAGGTGAAGTTTATAATCCTTTTAATGTAAGTTCAGAATCTTTGATTGATCCCAATACTGGGAAGGTTGTGAATAATGCAACCCTTAAGTATCATGATGATTGGTTTGAAGAAGCTACAAGAAGTGATAATTTGAGACAGGAATATCAATTGAGTATTGTCGGAGGTAATGAAAGATCAAATTATTTATTATCCTTGGGATACTTAGATGATAAGGGACTTATAGCAAACTCTCTTTTTGATAGATATTCGGCAAGATTAAATCTTAACTCAGAAGTTAAAGAGTGGATGAAAGTAGGCATGAATACTAACTATGCATTAACAAAACAAAATTATTTAACTGATTCTGGTACAAGTTATAATAATATTTGGTATTCTACTTTAAGTGTAGCACCTATTTATCCAGTTTATCAAAGAAACGAGGACGGAAGTTTTGTTTTTGATAGTGAAGGTAATAAAATTTATGATTGGGGAGAAACCCGTCCTTATGCAAATAATTTTAATACAATAGCTACTTTATATGATGATAAACGATCTTATAATGCTGATAATTTAAGTAGTAGATTTTTTGTTGACTTGGATACAGACAAAGATCTTGCAGTTTTAAAAGATTTGAAATTTACTATTAATTTTGGATTTGACTATAGAGGAAGTGATCGTTTAATATATAATAATCCATTCCACGGAGATGGTTCTTCTGTACATGGTAGAGGTTATAAGTATAACTACAGAACATTGAGCTATACTTTTAACCAATTATTAAATTATAACAAATCTATTGGAGATCATACTTTTGATTTATTAGCTGGTCATGAATACTATGATTATAAATACAATTATTTTTATGGTGCCAAACAAAATTATCTATTTGAAGGTCTAACAGAATTAGCTGGTGCAGCTACCACAACAGGAGCTAATTCATATGAGAATACATATAAAGTAGAATCCTATTTAAGCCGATTTAATTATGATTTTGCAGATAGATATTACTTATCATTAAGTTGGCGAACCGATGGTTCATCAAGATTCCATAAAGATTATCGATGGGGACAGTTCTGGTCTGCCGGAGCTTCTTGGAGAATAAGTGAGGAAAGTTTTATGGATTCATTTGACTGGTTAACCAATGCTACTATTAAAGCAAGTTATGGTTCACAAGGAAATGATAATATTTTAAATGATGATGGTTCAAGCAACTATTATGTTTGGCAAAGTTTTTATTCTTCAGAATATCCAAATGCAAACTATGGTGGAGTATGGCTAGAATCTCTTGAAAATAAAACTGTAGAGTGGGAAAAAAACAAAAATTTTAATATTGGTTTAGAAACAATATTCTTTAACCGAATAAATTTGAGTGCAGAATATTTTCAAAAGACAACTTCAGACTTATTATTATTCCGTCCTTTAGCTACTTCGAGTGGTTTTAATGGATATTGGGATAATATTGGTGAAATGGTGAATAAGGGAATGGATTTTGATTTATCAGCAAGAATTTTTGAAGGTGATTTTAACTGGACTCTGGGTGGTCAATTAAGTTTTGTTAGAAATGAAGTAACAAAATTAGTAACTGAAGGCCAAGAGTTAGTCTCGGGTAGCTTTATTATAAAAATTGGAGAACCTATAAATTCATTTTATTTGCCTACATCTGCAGGAGTTGATCCAATTACTGGAGAGCAGTTATATTTAGTTAAAGAAAGAGATGAAGAGGGCAATATTGTTGATGAGAGAATAACTAATTCTTATGATGAAGCTGCTGCAAATAAGGAAGTACATGGCAGTAGAATTCCTGATTTTTATGGTAGTATCAGTAATAATTTTAGCTATAAAGGGTTTGATTTATCTATATTATTGACCTATTCAGTTGGTGGTTTAGTTTATGAAAATGTTTATACTTCTTTGTTTTCTACCAGAAATGCAGGTGACAATTTCCATGTTGATGTTACAAGAAGATGGCAAGAGCCAGGTGATGTAACTGATGTCCCTCGATTAGTTCATGGACAAGTTAATTATGCTACAAATGATGCATTAGTTGATGCTTCATACTTAAGCATTAAAAATATTACATTTGGTTATAACTTACCAAAGAATATAGTTGAAAAGGCAAAACTGAAATCTTGTAGAATATTTGTATCAGGGGATAACCTTGCTTTATTCACAAAATTAAAGGGAATGGATCCTCAGTATAATTTCTCGGGAAGTCAAAACTATAATTATGTTCCTTTAAAAACTATTTCTGCTGGTATTGATGTTAAATTTTAAGATTTTTAAAAATTATGAATATGAAAAGATTAATATATTTAATTATAGCAATCTTCACAATAATTAGTTGTAGTGAAGATACCTTAGAGACAAATCCTACTAATAAAGCAAGTGGGCCTGTTGTTTTTGAAACTGTAGAAAATGCTTATACAGCACTTAATGGAATGTATAGAGCATTTTATGTGTATGGAGAAGAATGGGTTGATTATTATGAAGCTGAAAATTCTGGAGTAGCAGCTCTACAACTGGCTGCAGATTTAATGGGTGATGATATGGTTAAAAATGAACCTGGTTCTGCTTGGTTTTGGTATGATTATCGCTATTGGGTAAGAAGTGAAATTAACAGTACAGGGGACCGTCCATATGCATGGTGGAATATGCATTATAAATTTGGAAATAATGCAAATTATCTTATAGCTAATATTGATAATGTGTCTGGAAATGAACAGGAAAAAAATAGTATTAAAGCTCAAGCCTATGCTTTAAGAGCTTATGCTTATTTTAATTTAATTAGACTATACCAGAGAACATATATTGGACATGAAAATGATCCTGGAGTACCTGTTTATACTCAACCAACAAATAATCAAACAGAAGGAAAAGGACGAGGAACTGTTGAAGAAGTTTACACTCAAATTAATAATGATCTGGATTCTGCTTTAATTTTATTTGAAAATGCTACACCACAAAAACATATTTCTCATATTGATAAATATGTTGCTCATGGATTAAAAGCACGAGTTGCATTAACCCAGCAAAATTGGACTGATGCAGCAACACATGCCGCTGCAGCACGTGAAAAGTCAGGGTTAACTTTAATGTCTACTGATGATTTGCTTGCAGGTTTTAATACCGTAGCCAACAATGAATGGATGTGGGGTTCTGAAGTTGTAGAGGAACAATCTCTTTCATGGCCTTCTTTCTGGAGTCATATGGATGCCTCAACAGGTGGTTATGCTAATAGTTCTCGTCATTGTGCTTCACGTTGGTTGTATGAACAAATTTCTACTAGTGATATAAGAAAAAATTGGTTTGTAGATCCTGCAACTTCAGCAAATGAATCAACAGGGCCAGACTATAGTTATAACCAACTTAAGTTTAGAGTTAAACAACAAGGTAGTTGGGCTTCAGACTTATTATATATGCGAATGGCTGAAATGTATTTAATCGAAGCTGAAGCTCAGTGTATGTTAGAAAATTATCCAGAAGCCAGAGATTTATTGATAGATTTATTAGAATATAAAGACCCCAATATATCTACAACATTATCTACAATACCTAATGGCAACACGTTAAATATAAATACTGCCGGACCAGTGAATAATTTACTTGATTTTGTTATTTTGCAACGCAGGATAGAGTTATGGGGTGAAGGTCATAGAGTTTTTGATATTCAAAGATTAAAAACTGGATTTGATAGAGATTATACTGGTTCTAATCACTCTGATAAGTTAACAATCTCAGATCCTGAATCTTGGCAATGGATTATGATGATTCCTCAAAAAGAGTTTGATGGTAATGTAAATATGGATCCTGCATCGGATCAAAATCCTTAAAAATTTTAAAATCGATACTTATGAAAACAAAAAATATATTTTATATAGTTTCAGTATTTTTAATCTTTGTTTTTACTTCTTGCGAAGATGAACATGAGATGACAAAATACAGTGATACTGTAAGTTTTGTAGAAGAATCTTATTTTATTACAGCAAAAGAAGATTTTTCATTTATTCAAATACCGGTAACACATAGAAGTATAAATACTACAGGCTCTCAAGCTGAAATTGAAATTGTTGCAGAAGAAGGTTCTCCTGCAAATGTTATTTCTTTAGATAAAAATGTAGTTAACTTTGATGAAGCTGATACTGTTATGATAAAGTTAACATTGGATTATAATAGCTTAATTGAAGATGAAGTTTTTACTTATAAATTAAAATTTACCGATAAGTACCTAGAATATGGTTATGGAGGATATGAGGAGGTAACAGTAGAAGTAACAAAATGGAGACCTCGGGTAATGTCTGATTTTGTTGGCACCTACAATGCTTATGCTGTTAGTAATGTTTCTCCTGGAGAATATGATGAAGAATGGCCTAGTATAACAACTGTTGCTGATGAAACCGATGATACTAAATTGTTAATCACTGGAATTGCTGGCTCAACAATAGCTGTTGAGGCTTACCTTGATTTTGAAGCATTAACAATTACAATTCCGGCGGGACAGTTAATTGGAGATGTTTATGGTTATGGTGATACATATATCTATAATTCTTCTGATGGTTCTGATGTAACTGTTGATGATTTAGTTGGCACCTTATATGAGAATAATAATTTTTCATTTGATTACATGGCTCTTTATCTATTTGGATATCAGGCATATTGGGACATATTTACTCCGACTTTCACAAAACAATAGACTTTTTTATAATATAAAAAATCCGAAGTTTATAGCTTCGGATTTTTTTTAATTTTTGAACAAATGGTTAATTAGTTTTATACTCAAATTTAACTTTCGATAATTCTGTGTTGGCTTTAACAATTTTTGTTTTTAGGTTTTCTTTATATTCCTTTAAAATTTTTTTCAGGTTTTCGTCTCCACTAGCTAGGATTTGGGCAGCTAAAATACCGGCATTCTGAGCTCCGTTAATACCTACTGTGGCAACGGGTATCCCGGGAGGCATTTGTACTATAGCTAATAACGAGTCCATTCCGTCTAACGAAGCATTTATAGGAACTCCAATAACCGGAAGGGTAGTCATTGCTGCAATAACACCGGGTAAATGAGCTGCCATACCTGCACCAGCTATAATTACTTCTATACCCCTATCTTTTGCCCCTTGGGCA
>DATFJG010000011.1:0-9960 GCA_035269305.1 Clostridia bacterium | reverse complement strand
CTTCAGGTGCAGTAGAAGCCATAGCAACGTTGTTATCTATGAAAAACAGTTATGTACATCGAACATTGAACCACACGGAGCCTGGTGAAGGTATGGATTTAGATTATGTACCAAATGGTAAAGAAATGACAGTTAATTATGCTTTATCTAACTCTCTTGGCTTTGGTGGACACAATGCAACATTAGCTTTTAAAAAGTATGAATAATCATAGAGATTCCTAATATTAGGAATCTTTTTCTTTTTTTGAAAACTTTATAAATTACCTTAGCTAATAAATCCTAAATTATGTTAGATTTTAAAGGTTTTTGTGATATAATTTATTGGTGAAAGTGTAAAGTAAAATATAAGTTAACGATTTTGTGAACAACCCTAGCAAGTAAAGCACTAGAGCGGTTCACAAGAATGTTAAAGATTATTGTGAACTGGAGGTTTATTTTGATTGAAACATTTGAAAAAATTATAGGTTATAAGTTTAGAAACAAGAAAATACTAAAAGAAGCATTAACCCATAGTTCCTTTGCTAATGAAAATAAAGAAAAGGAACTTCAATTTAATGAACGATTAGAATTTTTAGGTGATTCTGTTTTAAGTATAGTTGTCAGTGAATATATTTTTTTGAAACTGCCAGATTTACCTGAAGGTGAGTTAACAAAAATTCGTGCAAGAATTGTTTGTGAGGCTTCTTTATCTGAGGCAGCAAAATCAATAAAATTAGGGGATTTTATAATGTTAGGCCGTGGCGAAGAATTAACTGGTGGTAGAGAACGCCCTTCAATTTTAGCTGATGGTTTTGAAGCTGTTTTAGCTGCAATATATTTAGATGGCAGTTTTAGTCGTGTAAAAAAATTCATTTTAGATATTATGGGAGATAAAATCAATAATGCGATTAATGGTGATTTACTCTTAGACTATAAAACAAAATTACAAGAAAAGATTCAAGCAAAAACAAGAAAGAAATTATCTTATCATATCTACAAAGAAAAAGGGCCGGACCATAACAAAACATTTTATGTTGAGGTTCGTTTGGATAAAAAGATCCTTGGTAAAGGTAAAGGAAGCAACAAAAAAGAAGCAGAGCAAGCAGCAGCAAAGGTTGCTATGGCAAAGGGCAAATATTAATGGGTAATCGCCAGTTTATAATACCTATTTTTATTCCTCATAAGGGTTGTCCAAATGATTGTGTTTTTTGTAACCAAAGAAAAATTACTGGACAATCATCAGCTTATGATTATAAGAAAATTGATAAAGAGATTTCAACAGCTTTAAGTACAATTAATCTAAATAAAAATCCAATAGTTGAAATAGCTTTTTATGGTGGTAGTTTTACAGCGATTAACTCAAAAAGCCAGGAGGCTTTATTGTCTATTGCTAAAAAATATATTGATCAGTACCAACTTCAAGGTATTCGCATTTCAACACGACCTGATTACATTAATGAAGCAATTTTAAATCGGTTAAAAAAATATGGTGTAAGGATTATTGAGTTAGGCGTCCAAAGCCTTAATGAAGATGTGTTAGAAGCCTCAAATCGCGGCCATAAGAGGGATATTGTTTATAAGAGTGCTCAGCTAATAAAAGATTATGGATTTACTTTAGGGATTCAATTAATGATTGGCTTACCTGGTGATAATGGGGAGAAAAGTATAGATACGGTCAAAAGTGTTATTGATCTTCAGCCAGATATTAGTCGAATTTATCCGACCTTAATAATTAAAGATACTACTTTAGAAGAAATGTATAACCAAGGGCTTTATCAACCATTATCCTTAGATGAGGCCGTTGAGTTATCTAAAAAAATGTATCACTTATTGTTTACAAATAATATTCAAGTGATTCGTATCGGTTTGCAACCTACGAAGAATATCTTAGAAGGGGAGGATGTAGTAGCAGGTCCTTTTCATTCTTCATTTCGCTCTTTAGTGATGAGCAGTTATATCTATGATTTAATTGTAAAAGCTATTGGTGATTTTAGCGGAGATACAGTAGCATTTGAATTAAATAATAAGGATATTTCATATCTTGTTGGGGATAGAAAATCAAATAAAATAAAAATAATTGAAAAGTATAGTCTTAAAAAATTCAAAATTGAAACGAATTCTGAAATAGAGCGGGGAAAAATAAAGGTAAAAATAGAAAACAATATAAAAGAGATAAGATTTAGTTAGAGGTGAAATCTTGTATTTAAAGAAAATGGAAATGAAAGGATTTAAATCCTTTGCAGATAAAACAACAGTAGATTTTAAAAGTGGTATTTCTTGTATTATTGGACCTAATGGTAGTGGGAAAAGTAATATAACAGATGCATTACGATGGGTACTAGGAGAACAAAAGGTATCTCTTCTTCGAGGCAGTAGTATGCGAGACGTAATTTTTAAAGGAACAGACCACCGAAAACCCTTAGGTAGAGCAGAAATCAGTTTATTTTTTGATAACACAGAAAACTTTTTTGACTTAGAATATGATGAAGTTAAAATTACTCGGCGGCTATACATGTCTGGTGAAAGTGAGTATTTGATTAATAACACAAAAACCCGGTTAATGGATATTCGAGAGTTAATAATGGATACAGGTATCGGTTCCGATGGGTATTCAATTGTTAGTCAAGGTAAAATTAATTCAATGATTACTGCAAATAAAGATGAAATCAGGAGCATATTTGAAGAGGCTGCTGGTATTACTATGTTTAAAAAGCGAAAAAAAGATTCTACCAGAAAACTTGAGAATACAACAATGAATCTTGAACGTATTGAAGATATTGTTTATGAACTTGAAAAACAAGTAGGACCTTTGAAAAAAGAAAGTGAAAAAGCGAAGGAATATAAAAAATATTATGATGAGTTAAAGTCTTTAGAATTAGCAATTTATTCAAGCAAGTTAAAGAATTCAGATTTTAAAAATAAATATTTTAATAAAAAAATAACAGATCTATACTTAAGAAAAGAGCATAAAGATAATTATTATAATTCTCTAAAAAGACAGTTTAATCAATTGAAAAAGGAAATTAATCAAATAGGCAATGAAATTGAGGAAAAAGAAAAACAGTTTTATCAAATGAATGATGAAATCTCTTCTAAAAACAATGAGTTAAATTTAAGTAATGAGCGACTAATTAATACTGAAAAAAATATTGAGACCATTAAGCAAGAACTTGAAAATTTAGAAAAATCTTTATCAAGTGAGAAAAGCAGTTTTTCAGAATTAATTAAGGAAAATAAAAGTCTTGAAGTGAAAATCAATGATAAAGAAAATATACTTGATTCAAAGCAAGAGGATTTAGAAACGAGTACTCATTCTGTTGAAAGAATAATTGAAAACAATAGAAAAATTAACCAAGAAATTTTGGCACTTGAGAGAAAATCTAATCAAAATTATGCGTTGATTGAATCAAAAAAAGAAAGTATTTCTCAGTTAAATATGATGGTTCAAGATATAGATGATGAATTACTTGCTTTGTCTTTAAATAATGAAGAGAATGTTAATTTGAGAGATGAAGTGAAAGAATCCTATCATCAGATATCAGAAGCAATCCTTAGTAAAACAAAGGAACGAAATAATTTAAGAGAAGCAATCAATAAGTTTAACAAAGAGAAAGCAGTAGACAATGAGAAATATAATCAATTAGACCAACAACTGAGTAAAACCAAAGCAGAATACAGGCTGCTTAAAAGTTATGAAGAAAATTATAAAGGTTATTACCATTCTGTAAAGAAATTAATGACGAGCATTCAGGGAACTAATTTAGAAGAAAATGTTCATGGTGTCGTAGGTTCTTTAATGACCATTGATAAGAAATACGAAGTAGCCATTGAAATAACTTTAGGTAGTTCAATGCAAAATGTTGTTTGTGATGATGTTGATTCAGCCAAAGATTTAATTAATCACTTAAAATCTAATAATTTTGGTAGAGTTTCTTTTTTGCCTTTATCAAATCTTTATAAAAGATATGATCAAGGAAATGTGTTAGAGCAAGCAAAAAAAGTAGACGGCTATATAGGTAAAGCTAATGAGATTGTTAAATGTGAAGCCCAGTATGAGCATCTATTTAACCACTTATTAGGGAATGTACTGGTTGTAAAAGATTATGATACTGCTAAAGAGATGCTAAAGATTAATGATATTCGATATAAGCTTGTGACTTTAGAAGGGGAAACTTTTTCTCCAGGTGGCCGGATTACTGGTGGTTCATTTAAGTCAAAAGCAAAAGGTTTACTTGGAAGAAAAAGGAAAATAAAAACCTTAAAGGAAAAGACTTTGAAGCTACGAAAAGACAAAGAGATATTTAATAGTAAAATTGAGAAAATTAATGAAGCATTAAAAGTTAAAAATGAAGACCTAGAGTCGATTGATGAGAGTATTAGTCAATTAAAGGATGATGGTTTTGAATTAAAGTCTAAATTAAACTATTTGAATGATAAGTTAAAAGATTATGACCAGACAAGCCAGAAAAAAGTTGAGAATAAAAAAAGAAACACAACAAAAATTGACGAAATTATTGAATCAATCCAAGCCCTTGAAGAAGAAAATAGAATATTTGAGAACAAAATAAATACTTTAAAAGAGGAATTAAAAGAAGATTCTTTCTTAGAGGATTTCCAAAAGAATCTTAAAAATATTAATAATGAAGTAACTCAACTTAAAATTGAAATTGCTTCGTTAAATGAAAAAAAGGACCATGTTGAATTCAGTAAAAAGAGTGCTGAGGAAGATTTAGAGTCGTTAAAATCAAAAATCAATTCTAAAGAAACGCTTTTGGTTAAGTCTGAAGAAAACTTAGAATACCAAGAGAAAAGAATTCAAGCTTATGCCATTGAAGTAAAAGAGTTAGAGGCTATAAAAACTGAACTAAAAGCTAAAATAGATCAGTTTAAGAAAAATTTAAAAACTACAGAGGCATTAATGTATCAGAAAGAATCAACTATGGAAAGAGTTAATGAAAAGCTTGCAAAAATTAATAATAAGCTTTCTGAAAACCGAATTGAAAAAGCTAAAAATCAAATGTCAATAAAAAATATTAAAGAAGATTTATGGCAAAAATATGAAATAAGTTACTTAGAAGCTTTAAATTATGATTTTGATCCTGAGTTATTAGTGGGTGGCAAACAAAAAAGAAAAACTTTAAGAATAGAAATTAAAAAAATCGGGAACGTTAATTTAAATGCTATAGAAAAATATGAAGAAGTTAGCGAAAGATATGAGCATCTGTCAGAGCAAGAAAAAGATTTAAGGGCAGCAAAAAAATCTTTAGAAAAAATTATTCGAGATTTAGACAAGCGCATGGAAAAGCAATTCATAAAAGAGTTAGATAGCATTCGGGAATATTTTAAAGAAGTCTTTAGAGCCTTATTTAACGGTGGGGAAGCGGATATAAAAGTTGAAGATATGAATGAAATTTTAGAGTGTGAAATAAAAATTATGGCACAACCACCAGGCAAAAAATTACAAACTTTAGATTTATTATCTGGCGGGGAAAAAGCATTAACCGCTATTTCATTACTATTTGCTATTTTAAAGAATAAGCCAACGCCATTTTGTGTTCTTGATGAAATTGAAGCAGCATTAGATGATGTAAATGTGGATCGATTTGCAGCGTATTTGAAAGAAATTGTAAATGATTCGCAATTTATATTGATTACTCATCGAAAAGGAACGATGGAAATTGCTGATTGCTTGTATGGTGTTACAATGGAAGAAAAAGGTGTGTCGAAAATTGTATCTTTAAAGTTAGAAGATATTGAACAAGAGATTGTATAAGGAGATAGATATGTTTAAAAAACTATTTGGTATAAAAGAAGCTGAAGAAAAAGAAATAACGGAATCAGATGATGATAGAGAAATAGAATTAGATGAAGTAATTGAAGAAAAAGAAGGAAATTTTTTTAGTCGATTAACTGAAGGTCTTGTAAAAACGAAAAAAGATATTACTGATAAAATTGATAATCTCATTAATAATTATGGTGAAATTGATGATGATTTATTTGAAGAACTAGAAGAAATATTAATTATGGCTGACGTAGGTATGAAAACTACTATGGATATTATTGACGAACTAAGAGAAGAGCTTGTTGAAAGAAAAATCAAAGAGTCATCTAAAGTTAAGGAAGTATTAAAGGATGTTGTTTATAGTATCTTAAAAGAAAATAATGACCATACTCTTATTACAAGTTCCCCAACGGTAATGTTGGTAATAGGTGTTAATGGTGTTGGTAAAACAACTACTATTGGTAAAATTGCATATCAGTTAAAAACAAATGAAAATAAAAAGGTTCTATTAGCAGCAGGCGATACGTTTAGAGCTGCCGCCAATGAACAATTAATAGAGTGGGGAAATCGTAGTGATATTAATGTTATATCTCAAGGGGAAGGTTCTGATGCAGCTGCAGTAATCTACGACGCAATACAATCTGCTAAGGCCAAAGATATTGATGTATTGCTTTGTGATACAGCTGGGCGCTTACACAATAAAAAAAATCTAATGAATGAGTTAAATAAAATTTTTAAAATTATTGATCGTGAATACCCAGAAGCGAAAAAAGAAGTTCTATTGGTACTTGATGCAACGACGGGACAAAATGCCATTAGTCAAGCAAAGCTGTTTAGTGAAGTGGCTGATGTAACGGGACTAGTACTGACAAAGTTAGATGGAACAGCTAAAGGTGGCGTTATTTTACCAATTAATCACGAACTAGATATTCCTGTAAAGTTAATTGGAGTTGGTGAAGGTATTGAAGATTTACAAGTTTTTGATCCTAAAAAATTCACTGATGCGCTTTTCGAATAGGTGTAAAGTAAAAACACTTGACAGGTTATAATTTCTAGTTTATAATATGTAATCGTGAGGGGTTAACTATGATTAAAGAAAAGTATCAATTAATAATGTTATTTGACTTCTATGGAAATTTACTGACTGAGAATCAGAAAAGTATACTGAACTTGTATTGTAATTACGATTTATCACTAGGAGAGATTTCAGAAAGAAAAGATATATCAAGACAAGCAGTTTACGATACAATCAATCGTAGTGAGAAAAAATTGAAGAATTTCGAAAAAAAATTAAGATTAGTCGAAAAATTTGGCATCATTAGAGAGTCCATGGATAAATTTGGTGATTTAATTACTAAAATAGAAGATCAAATCGATAGTGAACCAATTGAAAAAGACCTTACTGAATTAAAGTCTGTTGTCAATAAGATTATAAAAACCTATTAAAATGGAGGTATTAAATGCTAGATAATCTATCTGAAAAACTCCAAGCAACGTTTAAGAAATTAAAAGGCAGAGGAAAAATAAATGAAAAAGATGTAAAAGCTGCTATGCGAGAAGTGAAATTGGCTTTGTTGGAAGCTGATGTTAACTTCAAAATAGTAAAAGATTTTATAAAAGTCGTGAAAGAACGTTCTATTGGTTCTGAAGTGTTAGAAAGTTTAACACCAGGACAACAAGTGATCAAGATTGTTAATGAAGAGTTAACGAATTTAATGGGAGAAACTCAAAGTAAAATAGAATATTCATCGGATACTGTTTCAACGATTATGATGGTTGGATTACAAGGTGCCGGTAAAACAACAACGACTGGAAAGATTGCTAAGATATTAAAAGAAAAAGACCATAAAAAGCCTTTGCTCGTGGCCTGTGATATTTATAGACCAGCTGCGATTAAACAATTACAAGTAGTTGGCGAACAAATAAATGTACCAGTATTTACGATGGGTGATAAAACAAATCCAGTAAATATTGCAAAAGCAGGTATAGAACATGCGAAGAAAAACGGTTTAGATTTAGTAATACTAGATACTGCTGGACGCTTGCACATAGATGAAGAATTAATGGATGAACTTGTAAATATTAAATCGGAAGTAGAACCAAAAGAAATATTGCTAACAGTTGACTCTATGACTGGTCAAGATGCAGTAAATGTTGCTAAGAATTTTAACGAAACACTTGAAATTACAGGTGTTGTACTAACGAAGTTAGATGGTGATACCCGTGGTGGAGCTGCATTATCTGTTAGAAAAGTCACTGGCAAACCAATTAAATTTATTGGTGTTGGTGAAAAATTAGATGACATTGAAATGTTTCATCCGGATCGAATGGCATCAAGAATTCTTGGTATGGGTGATGTGCTTACACTTATTGAAAAGGCTGAAAAAGCTTTTGATGAAGATAAGGCAAAAGATTTGCAAAAGAAGATTAAAAATCAACAATTTGATTTCGATGATTTCTTAGAACAAATGGAACAAATGCGTGACATGGGCCCCATGCAGGATATCTTGAAAATGATTCCAGGTATGGGCAGTAAAGCCATGAAAGGCATTAATATAGATGAAAAAGAACTTGATAAAATTGAAGCAATTATAAAAAGTATGACACCAAGTGAAAGAAAGAATGCTAAGTTAATCAATGGTAGTCGTAAAAAAAGAATTGCTGCTGGTAGTGGTACGACACCTAGAGATGTCAATAAACTACTCAAACAATTCAAGCAAAGCAAAAAAATGATGCAACAGATGTCTAACATGAAAGGCATGGGTAATATGTTATCAGGCGGTGGAATGAATTTACCGTTTTAAATAAATAATATAAAAAAACAAGGAGGCAATAAAAATGGTTAAAATTAGATTTAGAAGAATGGGTGCTAAGAAGAATCCTTTTTACAGAATCGTAGTTGGTGACTCTAGACGTCATCCAAGTAAAGGTAACTTCATTGAAGAATTAGGATACTACAATCCTTTAAATAAAGATGAAGTAAAAATCGACGAAGAAAATGTTAAAAAGTGGTTAGCTAATGGTGCACAACCAACTGACAGTGTTAAAGAATTATTCAAAAAGCACGGCATACTTTAATCGTAAAATATCAGGAGGGATAAAATGAAAGCATTAATTGAAATAATTGCTAAAGAGTTAGTGGATAATCCTGATCAAGTTAAGGTAACAGAGGCAATTGAAAAGGACTTAGTAAAAATCGAATTAGTCGTTGCTGATGAGGATATGGGTAAAGTCATTGGTAAGCAAGGAAAAATTGCAAAAGCTATTCGTACAGTTGCTAAAGCAGCTGCAACTAAAAACAATCAAAAAGTTACGATTGAAATTACCCAGTAACAATTATAAGAATTCTCTTCTGGGAATTCTTTTTTTATAGGAGGGAATTTTTTGTGGAAAAAAAGTATTATATAGGGGAAATTGTAAATACCCAAGGGTTAAAAGGTGAAGTAAGGATTAAGCTTTATGAAGGTTATCAAGAAAATTTTGATAATTTCACTTTTTTTTACATTGATAGTGAAAAAATGAATATTGAAAAACACCGTTTTAAAAAGAATTTAGCTATTGTAAAATTTGAAGGCATAGATGATATTAACAAGGCAGAAGAATATATTCAGGAAAAAATATATCTTTATAAAGAAGATATACTTTTAGAAGCAGGAGAATTCTTAATTGACGATGTCATTGGTTTTGAAGCCGTTGTAGATAACGTTTCTGTTGGTAAGCTTGTTGATATTGACTTATTTAAAACATCTCAAGGGGTTCTTGAAGTGAAAAGCAATACAGGATCCTTTATGATACCATTACACGGTAATTTTATTGAAAAAATTGATATGAAAAATAAGAAGATTTATCTGAAAAATATTGATGGGCTAGATTTATGATTTTCAATATATTAACACTTTTTCCAGAAATGTTTGAAGGGTTTTTAAAAGCAAGTATTATTGGTAGAAGTATTGAAAATAATTTGCTTGATGTGAATCTGCTTAATATTAGGGATTTTTCTGAGGATAAGCATAAAAGCGTTGATGATGCACCTTATGGTGGTGGACCAGGCATGGTAATGACGCCTCAACCTTTAAGAGATGCTATACAATCTGTGGATCAGGATTCACATATAGTATTTTTAACACCAAAAGGACAACCTTTAGATCAAAAAAAAGTAATTGATTTATCAAATCAAGAGAATATAACGCTTATTTGTG
>DATFJG010000010.1:0-3510 GCA_035269305.1 Clostridia bacterium | reverse complement strand
AGATCCCCCTAAAGAAGTAACCAATAAAAACATATGTAAACACTTACATCTTGTTCCACTTGAAATAGGTTTTGCACGAAAAACATATCCTGATGGCTTTAAAGAAGATCCATACTATAATTTTGCTATCAGCATGGTAGGAGCAAACATTATCAGAGTAAAAAGCTACCTATGTTTGGACTATCACATGGAGATTCAAGCTCCAAACCCTGGTATGGTAAAAAAAGATAAACTAAAAGTCTTTAAGGAAACACCAAATGATAATTCCTAAAATAAGCAATCAAACAAAAGTGACATCGAAAGGAGGTAAAACTTCTTTCGATGCACTTGAAATAGATTGTCATCCAACAGATAATATTAAATCAGCAGATATTGCTGTAGTAGGAGACTTCCCCTCAGAAATAGATGTTATAAAACAAGAACTTTTTAGCGATCATATCGGAGGACAATTCAACAGGATTTGTAGTGCCGTTAGGTTAGCCCGCCACAACATTTATATTACCAGTGCATGTAAGGCAAGCCTAAAAAAGAAAAAACATACTGTATTGTGGACAGACAAAGGATATAAACATCCTGATTGGGGTACACTTCAAAAGCGATTAATAGACGAATTAGCTGAATTCCCAGGAAAAGTAATTCTTCTTCTCGGCGAAACTCCATTAAGATTATTAATTGATCATCCGAGATTTCAAGGCATCGGAAAGTATCGAGGAAGCTTTTATGAAGCTAATCAATTTCCACATCTCAAAGATAAATTAACAAATAAAATCATTGGATTATCATATCATCCAAGTTTTACCATGGCATGGGGCCAGCCTGTACATTTCTACACGATGATCGCAGACTTTAAAAAAGCATTAGCTGTTAATGAAGATCCAGAAATCTTGAATAATAATCTTATAGAAATAAAAATAAAACCAACCTTAGTTGAAGTGCTTGATTTCTTTCACTTAATATTACAGAAAGAATATGTAAGTTTTGATATCGAAGCCACGCCGGAATTTATTACCTGCTTTTCATTAGCAACACATGATAATGGTGTTATTAAATCAATGTCAATTCCAATTATAAATAATCAGGGTAATTATTGGGCATTAGAAGATGAGATTAAAATTTGGGAAGATTTAGCCATTATACTTGGGGATAGTTCTATTAAGAAGATTATGCAAAATGGGATGTTCGACATTATGTTTATTCTCCGTACAATGAATATTAAAACAGATAACTTTTATTTCGATTCAATGTTGGCACAACATATTTGTTACACCGAACTCCCTAAAGGTCTCGATTATCTTACATCATCATATACATATTTCCCCTACTACAAAGACGAAGGTAAACAAGCACATCTTAAAATAATCAAAGATTGGAATCAATATTGGGAGTATAACGCTAAAGATAGCGCGTATCTCTTACCTATTAGTGAAGCCCTAATTAAAGAGCTTGAAGAATTTGATGCAACCGACGCAATGGAATATTCAATGAATCTTCATAAGCCTCTAATGGAGATGGAATTCAACGGGATATTGACCGACAAAACAGGAATAGCTAAAACTAAAGAAAAGTATGAAAAAAAGATAGCTGCCATGCAACATGGCTTAAATAAACTTGCAGGAAAAGAAATTAATGTAGGCAGTTCTAAGCAGATGATTGCATATTTTTATGGTACTTGCATGATAAAGCCTTACATAAACAAAACTACAGGCAATGCAAGATGCGATACCGTAGCATTACATAGGATTGCAAAGAAAAAAGTTAAAGGATCTTATGAAGCCCGCCTAGTTATTAAAATTAGAAAATACAAAAAGCTTGTATCTACCTATTTTAATGTCAAAACAGATTCAGATAATAAACTCAGGTGCAGTCATAAGATTAGCGGTACAGTATCAGGTAGAATTTCAACAAGTAAAACGTTCTTCGGTACTGGGGCAAATATTCAACAGCAGCCATACCTATTTAAGAAGTTTTTAATTTCAGATAAAGATTGGTTTTTATGTGAAGCCGACCTTGCAAAAGCTGAAGCTCATGTAGTTGCCTACCTAACACAAGATAATAACATGATCACTGCTTTTGAATCCGGCGTTGATGTCCATAGCTTTAATGCAAGTAAAATTTTTAACGTATCCATTGAAGAAGTTATTCATGAAGCGAAAACTAAAAAAGGTTCCGACCATACCATGAGGGATCTTGGAAAACGTGTTGTGCATGCTTGCTTGGATGACAAGACAGAAGTATTAACACCTGCTGGATGGGTAAAAGTATCTAATATTAAAGAGACTGATTCAATTGCTGTTTGGACAAATTTTTGTAAGCAAATATCTTTTGAAGTTCCAAAACAATGGAATAGTTATAATTATTCTGGTGATTTATTACAATTTAAAGGGAGAACTTTAGATCAATTAGTAACTCCAAATCATGAAATACCTCATTATACCTCAAAAGATTATTATTTTAAAAAAGAACAAGCAAAAAATATCATTACAAGAAAAAATATTAGAGTACCTATTAATGGTTATTATGAAACAGAATTAAAAATAGATGAAAATATAGTTCGTTTAGCTGTTGCTATTCAAGCAGATGGTTCTTATCGGAGCAACAGAGTCAGATTTCATCTTAAAAGAAAAAGAAAAATAAATCGTTTATTAAAAATTCTTACCGAACTTAATATTAAATTTACTTATACAGAACAAGAAAATGATCAATCAACTTATATATCTTTTAAAAGAGCAGAAGATACTGATTATTTTTTAACATCAAGTAAAATATTTAATTGGAAATTATTAGAATTAAACCGGAAAGATATGCTTGTTTTTTTAAACGAAATTCTTTTATGGGATGGAAATACATATCAAACTAAAACAGGTAAATTTAAAAGATATCAAAGTACTAAAAAACAAAACTGTATTATTGTATCTACAATAGCCCATCTACAAGGTAAGCAAGGAATTTTAAGAGAATTAAAAAAAGATTACCTTTACTCAGTAACTTTTAATGATACACAAAAAGTTGGAACTAAATTTACTGAAAAAATTACATATAACGGAAAAGTATATTGTCCAACAACATCAACTGGATGCTTTTTAATTAGACGAAATGATATGATTAGTGTTACAGGTAATTCCAATTATGCGATGGGGCCATTAACATTCTCTGATAACTTAGCAAAAGAAGAAATATTTATGAATCAAACAGAGTGTAAACAACTTCTGCAAAATTATCAGGATAGATTTCCAGGCTTACGAAGATGGCATAGAGAAATAGAAGATGAAGTCAGCCAATCAAGAATCTTATACAATCTATTTGGTAGGCCCAGAAGATTTCTTGGTGATATGAATCCAGTATTATTCCGTAATGCATACAGCTACAAACCTCAAAGTACCGTCGCAGAATTATTGAACAAAGGTATGATTAAAATGAGCAATGATCCCAGATTAGGTAAAGCTGGATATGATATTCGTTTTAATACTACCGTACATGATAGCGTCGTCTTCAGTTTTCATAAAAACCAAG
>DATFJG010000009.1:0-2779 GCA_035269305.1 Clostridia bacterium | reverse complement strand
AATACAATATTGAAGGAAAAGACTTTTTCTTCATTAAAAGAAAACGCCATGAAAATATTTTAAGTGAGCTTAAAAGTTTGTGCGGTGATCGGTTAAAAGATTTTATTGATGTAGACCCATTAGAAGACATTCAAATTTTAACACCTATGAAAAATCATCTCCTTGGGACAAGAAATATTAATAAAGTTTTACAAGAAACATTAAACCCACCGGATAAATTTAAAAATGAAAAAGAATACAGAGACCAAATCTTTCGCGTTGGGGATAAGGTCATGCAGATAAAAAACAATTATGATGTGAAATGGCAAAAAAATGATGGTGAAGAAGGTACGGGGATCTTCAATGGTGATATGGGCTACATCTATGGCATCGATACTTACGATAAAGAATTACTCATTACCTTTGATCAAGATAAAAATGTTCGCTACAGTTTTAATAGTTTAAAAGAATTAATTCACTCCTATGCTATTACTATTCATAAAAGTCAAGGGAATGAGTTTCCAGTGGTGATTTTGCCTATGAGTTGGATTCCAAATATGTTAAGTGACCGTAAGATTCTATACACAGCAATCACTCGAGCAAAAAAACTTGTTGTTATTGTAGGTGAAGAAAAATACTTATTGGGTATGATTAATAATGAGCGGAACTTAATAAGAAATTCTGGTTTAAAGGAACGTATTATTAAAAGAAATGATTTAACCTTTTTATAGAAAGGAAAAAATATGAAGGATTTCTTACTCAATTTGTTGTTTCCAAGAAACATTAAATGTATCCAATGCAATGATGAAGTTGATCTCAATCAACTCTATTCACTATGTGAATGTTGTTTTAAAAAAACAATTTTTTTGAAGGGAAAGGCTTGTAAGTTTTGTGGTCGAGGAGTAAAAACAGGAGATATTTGTTTAGAATGTGAGAAAAATAGGTATTATTTTACTAGAGGTTATTCAATCATCGATTATAATGAAGGATCAAAGAAATTACTCTTTCAATTAAAAAATCATAAAAAAACTTATATTGCCTATTACTATGCCCAAATGATTTATGATAAACTAAGAGTAGAAGAAGTTTTAGATTTTGATTGTATTACATATGTGCCTTCTAGTCGTCAAAAGTTTAATAAGAGAGGCTTTAATCCAGCAGAACGGATTGCAAAGCATTTGTCAAAGTATACTGGCTTACCTTATAAAAAATTGCTTCATAAAAATAAAGCAACAGTTGCCATGAAAAAACTTAATCGAATGCAAAGAAAGTTGACGGTTAAAAATACATTTGATTTAGTCCATAAAGATTTATCTTTTAATAAAGTCTTATTAATTGACGATGTGTTTACTACAGGGGCAACCATTAATGAATGTTCAAAGGTATTATATGAAAATTATTTATGTGAAATCATAACAGTAACAGTGTATGTAGGTCATACGAAGTGACAAGGGAGGGAAGTAATGGCTGAATTAAAAAATTGCAGAAGTTGTGGACGAATGTTTTCATCAAAGGAAGGCCAAGAGTTTTGTAGTAAATGTCGATTAGAAGTAGAAGATCATTTTAAAATTGTAAGAGAGTTTGTATATGACAATCCAGGTTCAACTGTAAAACAAGTAGAAGATGGTACTGGGGTCCCTCGGGAAGAAATTCTTGAGTACTTAAGAGAAGAAAAGCTTGAGTTAAAACAAGAGTCTACTGCTCTTCACTGTCAACGGTGTGGTAAAGCCATTAAAAGTGGCCGCATGTGCACTACTTGTGCCCATGAGTTGAAGCAAGGTTTTTCTAAGGCTTTTGAATCAGATAAGAAAAAAGAAGAGCAAGAAAACAAGAAAAAAGGCTGGCATTCTAAGCATTAGCAGTTAAAATTAATAGATTTAAAAAAAATGCAAAAAAAATTAATGACACCTCTCATATTGTCGATACTTTATATAAGAAAAGTATTCAGTATGTGGAGGTGTTTTTGTATGAAAATTTATAATAATCCTAATGTAAACAAAGTAATGAGAAAGTATCAGAACAATGTAGAGAAAACCAACAAAACAAATAAGGCAAATTTTAAAGAAGATAAACTTGAAATATCCAGTAGTGCAAGAGAGTTTCAATTAGCTATGTCTGCTGCAAAGAAATTACCTGATGTTAGACAGGAAAAAGTTGATGCAGTTAAAAGAGAAATGGCTAAGGGAAAATATAACCCTTCTGCTAATGAAATCGCAAAGAAAATGTTAAATAATTCTAACTTAGTGAAATAAGTTAGACTTATTTTTTTCTGAAAGGAATGATGAATGTGTCTGAATTTGTAGATCAATTAGTAATGGCATTAGAAAAAGAAGAAGAGATATACCAAGATATTTTAGACTTATCATTAAAGAAAAAACAAGCCATTATAGATGGAGATGTAAAAAATCTTGAAAAAATAGTGAATAAGGAAAAAGCCTTGGCTATGAGTTTAATCAAACTCGACAATATACGTGTGCGCATTGTTAATGAAATCTTAAAAGAAAATAATGTTGACAGCGTAGAAAATATTACTGAGTTATCTGAGTATATTAATCCAATGGCAAAGGAAAAAATTCTTAAGCTTAAGTCAAAGTTAAATCATGTGATTAAAAAGGTAAGAAACGAAAACGAGTTGAATAAAGACTTAGTAGAACAACAATTAGATTACATACAGTTTAATATTGACCTTATGACAAATGTAGACTTAGGTAGTAACAATTATAGTAAGGAAGCAAATGATAATGTTAAAAAAGGACGAAAGAATTTATTCGATGCAAAAATATAAGGAGGTGTCAACATG
>DATFJG010000008.1:0-2237 GCA_035269305.1 Clostridia bacterium | reverse complement strand
TTATATAGAAAATGAAGGTCTAAGGTATTGTTTAGTTGCCTGTAAAAATTGTTCTGAGGTACTAACTGAGATAAGCTCACTTTATAGAACAACTTTTCATTCAAATTTTTACGTCCTTGCATGTCTTAATATACGGTAATTCAATGATATATCACACCGTTTTAAAGGTATACTAGCACGTCTGAGGGAATGACAAAATTTTATTATTTTACAGTTGTGCAACAGGCACAATGGCTATACGTAATGCGGGCTAAAGTGATGATATGAAATTAATTACATTAAATAAACTAAGTGCTAAATTGAAAGGCAAGTGCCTTGAAATCCCGCACTACGCATAGCCGAGACCGTTGGCGTGCATTAAAAAAACGGTATTGCAAATTGAAACAGAGTACAAAATGATTAATAAAGCGATAAATTGATATATGATTTCACCTTCTGACATAGAGTATGAATTGACTAAGAAAATCAAGAAAGGAGAAATACACTTAAAGTACCCTTTTGATTCTTTGGCTGACTGGATAAAGGATAATTATGGAGTCAGACCAATTAATATTATTTATGACTTATTACCTCATGATAAACGACCTCGATTACAAGTTATTTTTGAGAGGAAAAATGAGCACGGATTATTTACTTCAAAAAATGGATTATTCCCTGATAAATCGATTGAAAAACAAATACTTGGACGTTTTGAGCAAATGACATCTGATTTATCCGACTTTAGTACCGATAATATTTTCCTTGTTATAAGTTCATTTGAGAAAGTTGCAAAAGAAGAGGTGAACTCATTGATTCCAATTTCTGATGTAGAATCTATAAAAAACAATGTTGATTTTGAGATATGGGAAATTAAGAAGAATTTTAATTCTGCAACTTTCTTCTTTTACACAGATAAACAGGTTGATAATTATTCAAAAGACGGGATTTCAAAGAGAAAACTTAAGGATTTATACTTTGATTTACTAAAAAAATATGACGAGTTCGATTACTTAAATCGAGATGATTTTGATATTTCCTTTGATAGTAAGGAGAACTTTGATAATAATTTTGAATCCAATTGGTTTTATTACTCAAGAGGATAGGAAAATATTAATTAGGAGTGATTTATAAGCTATTGAAAATCAAGGGATAGTTTTTACGTTGGTGCGAGTTTAAATTTACTAAATATGAAAAGAGAAAGTGAGGTTTATAGTCTGAGCGGAGGCTATAGTCCCTTTATTTATAAAAGTAAGACTGGTCTTACATATTGCTTCCCTGTTTCATCAGGACATGCGGATATGTCTTTTGAATTCGATATTTCAGAAGAAGATTTATTGGTATTAAAGTCAAGTGACTTTAGATTTAAAGCATTATATTATATACTTTTCAATGAGGCTCAGTCTACTTTTGGGACTGGCCATCCAAAACCACGGACGTATACAGCTAAAGAATTTGAGGACACCAAAAATAAAGTGCTATGTAAATCAGAACATGACTTAAAGGTATTTATCAAAGAATTTTCGAAAGAGAAAAATTTAGCGGAAAATTATTTTCAATATTTCTCAAAAACTGTATTTCAACAAGAATAAAATAACGACACGCCAACAATGTGTATAGTGCATAAGGGTTTCAGAGGTTTTCGAGCGGTATCTCCCGCATCGGTTTTGGGTGGTAACATGATAGGTTTGAAGCCCGCAATCCCTTACGACACCATACACTCAACGTTGGGCACAATTATACGTTTTAGATAAAATCACTAACTTTGTTTTTAACTAATCAAACTGGGACTACACAATGAAAAAGAAAGAGAACAAGCAGAAAGGTTTGAAAGAGAGAGACTACGATCAAGAAATTAAAATTGTATTTGATGAAGCTCTGAAAGAAATGGATCCAGAATTAATGGAAACCATTAAAGTTGTATCGCAAATGAATGAAGCTGAGGCAAATAAGTTTGAAGTTACCACCTTTTCAAATGGAACTGTGAGCCAAGAATCTGTATATGCCGGGTAGAAATGACATTGCAACTGAAATAACAAGCAATGATCGCCAAGATGTTGTAAGGAGAAGGTATTTATCAGAACTTAGTAAACATACTGGAAGAAATACAATAATCTACTCTACTGCATTCACATGCAAAAAAGTTCAATTACAACAATTGCCAGGGATGTTGTTGTCAGTCACACCAGAAGACATCCAAGGTTTTATGGCATCAATCCATGATTTGCAAGGCGATCAATTAGATTTGATTCTTCACAGTC
>DATFJG010000007.1:0-13593 GCA_035269305.1 Clostridia bacterium | reverse complement strand
CCAGCTTAATATCATATACTACTATATATCTTGTATGTATTATATCATCTATTTCTAATTTTATTAAGCTAAAATTAAGTATTAAGTGTAATAACATCCTATACCATACATTAATAGACTTTTTTTAATAACTGCATCTAATCCTGTATTGATATAAATTGATACAAGTTAGAAATTTTGATATAATGAACTTAATTAGAAGTAAGGAGGGTTTCTATAAAATACAATATTGCTATTATCGGACAACAAAATAAAAGAGCACTTATTCAAGATTTACTTCTTGTAAAAGAATATAATTGTGAATTCTATAATAATAATATGCTCAATAAACTTCTTAACAATAATAAATATGAATTGTTTATTTTCTTTCATTCAAAAAAAAATGTTTTCAGTGATTTAGAATTATCTAAAATTACTGTACCTTTTGTTTTGATTAGTGAAACTAAAGATTTTCATAAACTAAATGACCATCCTTTCATTTATCTTATGAATGAAAGTGCACTCAATTCAAAAACTTTACTAAGTGAAGTCAATAGATTAATACTATATCCTGATTTAAACAACATCATCGAAGATATATTAGACGATACAAATATTTCAGTGTTGATTTTTGATGAACGACGAAAAATAAACTTCGTTAACACAGCATTATGTCAGCAAACTGGTTATCAAGCAGAAGAGCTTTTAGGAAGTAATATAAAAATACTATATTCAGATCAACATAGTATCATGTTCTATGATAATATTTTTCATACAATTCAGAACAATTTGAAATGGGCTGGTAAACTTCAAGTCCAAAGAAAAGATGGTAGTTCTTTTTGGGAGAAATCTATCATTAAACCTTTAAAAAAGTTTGAAAGTAATCAATATTATATTGGGATTCTACTCAATCAAGATCAATCTATTAAAAATAAAGCCATCCATAAAAGAGAAGTAGAAATGGCTGCTGCTATACAGAACAGTATTCTATCAAAACCTATTTTTAATCAAAAAATATCTATTAATGCCAAGTACTATCCTTTAAACGAAATCAGTGGTGATACTTACCATTGGGTACCTTTAGATGAGGATAAATATATTGTCTTATTATGTGATGTTATAGGCCATGGTATTGGTAGTGCATTAGTAACAACGGTTATCAGTTCAATTGTAAGAGACTTAAAAATTAAATGGGAGTCAAGCGAAATATTTTTAAAAGATCTTAACAATTCAATTATTGATCTCTTATCACAAAATAAAAATTCTCAAGACTATTATTTTACTGCAGTTTTTCTTGAAATAGATACCAAGGAAAAGACAGTAAAATATTTCAACTGTGGTCATCCATCAATATATTATTTTAATGATAAAGTTTTAGAAAAGCTTCATATTAAGAATTTCCCAGTTGGTCTATTTAGAGACTATATCTTTGAATCAAAAACAATTGGCTACGATGATTCTACTGAACTATTATTATACACTGATGGTTTAAAAGATCTAGATATGGATTATGATAGTGGTCTAAATGTTTTGGAAACTATTCTAAGGAGATATCCTTTTGAATCTAAAGATCTCCTTGAATTTATTGAACAAGAATACCTTGAACACTATTATGATAAAGTAAAAGATGATATTTCTTTGATTTCAATCAAATTATTTTAAAGTAAACGAGGAATGATAAAATGAAAACAAATATTGCGAGACAAGCAATTTTGAATGAAAAAAATGAAACGATAGCCTATAAACTTCTCTTCAGAGGTTTTAATGATAAGAGTAATACTGCTGTTTTTGATAATGGTAGCCAAGCAACAACAGAAGTCATTAAAAATTGGCTAATAAACTTTGGCTTAGATCAACTGACAAATCATAAACGGGCTTTTATTAACTTTACTGAAGAGTTAATTCTTGATGGTATGCCAAGACTTCTAAGAAAAGATAGCTTTATCATTGAGTTAGAATCAAAGCTAGAAGTTTCTGAAGAAGTAATCATTAGCATCGCTGAGTTAAAAAGTGAAGGCTATAATTTTGCTTTAAATATTGAACAGATTCTAAATCTATCAAAGGAGAATAAAGGATTAATAGAGATTATAAAGTTTGATTTTTTAAAGTACTCACATGATCAGATTACTAAAATTCTTAAATCTTTTAATCAGAATGATTACATTTTATTAGCCGAGAAGGTTGAGACAATTAAAGACTTTGAATTTGCGAAAACATTAGGATTTGAGATGTTTCAAGGATTCTATTTTGCAATGCCAACAGTACTTGAAACGACTGCCTTGTCAACAATTCCAACGGTTTATCTCCAACTAATAAAAGAGTTAAATAAAGATACTAGTGATGCTAAAAAACTAGCTGAGATTACGAAACAAGATGTTTCTCTAACATATTCTGTATTAAACATTGTCAACAGTGTTGCATACTATTCAAGGCGACGTATCAAATCTTTGAAAGACGCTTATACAAGACTTGGTATGAGAGAAAGCAAAAAAATTATCTATTACAACTTTTTAAAAGCAATGACACCTGATGAGACCCCTGGTGAGTTAATTAAAAGAAGTTTAACCCGGGGAAAGCAAGCAGAATTATTAGCTACAACCTTTCATCTAGAAGATAAAAAAGAAAAATTATTTTTATTAGGATTATTATCTTTGATTAATATTATATTGAAAGATGATATGAGTAAAATACTAAAACGGATTCACCTTTCAGAAGAAGTGTGCCAAGCATTGCTCGGCTATAAGAATGATTTAAGTAATATTCTTGATTTGATTATCCTATACGAGAGGAATTCAGAAGAGGATTTTATTAAAAAACTTAACCAAAATAATATAGCTTTAGAAAAGTTCACTGAAACATATATTACAGCATTTCAATGGAGTGACCAAATCTTTGAATAAACTAGAATACAAAAAAAGTAATGCCTCAATAAAGCATTACTTTTTTTGTTTTTAATAATTTTATAGACACTCATCTATTTTGATGTTCTTCTTTAAGCATCGCTATAAATATTTCCGAAATAATCGGGTCAAATTGTGTGCCTGAGTGTTCATTAATTTCTTTTAATGCCGCTTCATGAGTCATACCCATACGATAGGACCGATCACTTACCATGGCATCATATGCATCGGCTATAGCAATTATTCTTGCCACTAAAGGTATTTCTTTCCCCTTTAGACCCTTTGGATACCCAAGTCCATCATACCGTTCATGATGGGATAATATATCTTCAGCAATTGAAGAATATGCATCAACAGACTTTAAGATTTGATAGCCGCTTTCAGGATGTCGCTTAATCTCTTCGTATTCTTCAGTTGTTAGTTTCCCTTTTTTATTTAATAATTTCTCTCTAATAGCAATCTTGCCAATATCATGTAATAAACCCGTCATTTGTATTTCTTTAACCTTCTGATCACTTAGTCCCATTGCCTTAGCGGTTTTTCCTGCCAGTACACTTACATGTTCTGAATGCTCTTTTTCTCTTTTATTCTTCTCATTAAGGGACTCAACAATTGCTTTAATGGTTTGGTGTCTCATACTTTGGCTTTCAGAAAGCTTTTTTCGAAACATATGGTTTTCTGCTTTAATATAAATATCTCTTAATGACTCTTCATAGCTGATTCTTGATTCCCAACCAATGGAAACAGAAACAATTACATTTTCTACCTTTTCATCACTAATATGTTCGTAAATTCGATCAACTAACCTTTCACTATCTTTATTTGTCATATCTTTAATGACAATAGCAAACTCATCACCACCAATACGAGCAATTACAGCATTTTCAGGACAGAGTTCCAAAATTATTTCTGATACACGCATGAGTAGTTGATCCCCAATCAGTAGACCAAAGGCATCATTGGTTAATTTTAATCCATTCACATCTAACATAATAATACTAATAGGTAAATATCCTTCATCCTCTAAGTCAATCAAATACTGATCGAAGTATTGCCTATTATAAAGCCCAGTAAGCTGATCTCTGTAACTTAATTTCATTATCAATTCTTCTTCTTTTTTCCGGTCAGTAATATCTCTAACAATCGCTAAAACTTCATCTGTTTCACTTTTAACCATTCGAGTTTCAAAATGTTTTTTCTTACCATTGAAATCTAAACAGTAGTCAAAACTTTCTACAGAATCATTACTAATAGTTCTTTTAATATTCTCTATCGCCTTTTTATAAATTTTATTTGGCAAAACATCTTTCAAGTTTTTCCCAATGAAAATTTCTTTCTTTTCTATAAGATTTGATGAATCATTAGTTTGACAATCAAGTAAGTTCCCCTCAGAATCATAAATGAATAACATATCTGGTAGAACATTAACAATGGCATTGTTTCTGTTCACACTTTTTATTAATTGATTGTTCTGAATTTCTAATTTTTTCTTTTGTTCTTTTAAAACTTTTTTCGCTTCAAGTAAATCTGATTCATATTTTAGGTCTTTAGTAATGTCTCGAGTGGTAGCAATTAACAATGATTCCCCATCTATTTCAAGAATAATCGAACTGGCTTCTATGTCAATAACACTTCCATCTTTTTTTACTTGCTTTCCCATATATTTTTTAGTTGCATCTGAATTTTTACTGAAGAATTTTTGATCAAAAGTTCCTTTTTCTAATGTAATATCTAACGCTTCTATTGACATCCCAATGAGTTCTTTTTTTGAGTACCCTATATCACTAGCCGCTTTATCGTTTACATCACGAATCAAACCATTTCTATCAATAACCCATATAGCATTTGCTAGTTCCTTCAAAATTAAGTACAGATACTCTTTATTATACCTTGAAAGATAATCATTCTTTTCTATATTAGTTAAATCAGTAATAATCGTTGTCAAAAACTTATGGTCATTGGTCTCATATATTTCACCTGAAAATAATCCCCTAAACTTTTCCCCATTTTTACTGATTAAATTAATATGTAAGTTTTTTACAGATGTTTCATTACTTATTACATCTAAGAAATCATTATACGATGAATTATTTGGCAATAACCTCACTTCAGCTTTTGATTTCCCTATTATTTCATTTTCTGAATATCCCATTTTTTTACAGAAGATACTATTAACCTCTACAAAAATTTCTGTATTTAAATCATATATTGTTATGAGATTTGGTGAGTTCTCTATAATACTTGAATAGACCTTCTCCTTAACACCTCTATTGAATTCTGTTAACATATACACTCCGATTCCATAAACTTCTTAATTATTAATCAGTAGAACCTAATTAATTCAAAACTTTCAGACAATTCTTAATGCAAGCAAAAATCCTACATTATCTTTACAATTATAACATAGGATTATTTTTAGAACAATTAAATTTTTTGTTTATTAAGAATACTTAATAATTAATGTTCCTTAGTTGGACCAGATATTTTTATTGTCTTGGGCAAAAGTTCTAAAATCTCTTGGTTCTCGGTAGATTAATTGCTTTAAAGTTTCTGTTTTGTGATTAGCTTTTCCAAGCTTAGAAACAGTATATAAGCCAATCATTACAATTATCTTTGCAGTTGCCATCCCCTCTTTTCTTTTCCTGTAAAAAAACTCTAAAATAGAAGGATTTTTATAAGTGATTTTTCTTCCTAAAATAACTGATAGCATATTAGCTATTTCTTCATAAGTGTATCCTCTTCTTCCCGTTAATTCATAGCCTTTATTTAAATGTCCTTTTTGAGTTAATACTAAAGCGGCTACTTCAGCAATGTCTCGAACATCAATGAAGTTGGTTCGACCATTACCAGCAGGTATAAAGATTTCATTATTCTCCTTAATTTCTAACCGATGGGTAGTCGAAAGATTTTGCATAAAAAAACTTGGTCTTAAAAATGTGTATGGAATATCCGCTTCTTTAATGTATTTTTCGATTTTATAATGGGGTACAATAGGATTTTTTTCTACACCTTGCAAAGATAGAAATACAATTTGTTCAACTGCATTCATCTTAACCATTTTTATAAAGGGTAATATGTATTCTTTTACTTGACTAATAGCAGGGGGACGAATAAGTAATACTTGGTTAATACCATTTAATGAAATTTCCATTGATTGATTGTCCATAAAATCAAATTTTCTAAATTTCACCCCAGCAAACTTGCTTAACTCTTTTTTAGCTTTTGCAATATTTCTAACGCCAGCTATTATTTCTAAATTTTCATTATTAATTTTTAAAAGTTCCCTAATCGTTTCTTGTCCCATATTCCCCGTAGCACCAGTAATTAATATTTTTTTCATGACAGTCACCCTCCTTAAATAAACGAATAATTATCTTAGCCTAATCATATCACTTAATTTATTAGTAATTTCTAAAGAAATAATAAAACTTTTAATAAAAAAGAGAAACCTCAAGGTTTCTCTTAAACCCTATCTATTTCAAATCATTAAATCATGATTTGTTATCTTTTAAGAAACTTCTACTTTAACTACTTTTATACCAATAAATTTACCATCGTCATCATAATATATTCTTTTTTCATATCTATGGCCTTCTATTGCCTTTGCCGATTCATCATTTCTTTTAACCTCTTCATATTTCCATCGACAAGTGTTTTCGAAAACTTTTTGAGCTGCATCAAAACTTTTGACAACAACTGGTTTATTTAGATCTATATTTTCTCCATAATAATCTACAAGATACACTGTATCACCAACATCAATGTCCTGTAAATCTTCAATTTTGAAAATATTCCACTCAGTGTTTCTACTACTTTTCCCATTTACAATATCACTATCTACTAAGTCAAATGCATCTGAACTTTCTAGAAAAAGCTTATACTCTAACTCACTATTATCAACAATTTTCTTAAATAAATTCATAATCATCAGTATCCTCTCATTTATTCACCCTAACCTTATGAATAGATAGTATAAGATGATGATTTGCAATATCTATATTTTTCTCGAAGGACTTTATACTATTATTAGAATAAGTATTACTATCGACGCATATATTATTAACAATATGTTTAGAAGCACTTCCATTGCTTTCGACATATTGATGTGTAATAGTCTCCATTATTTTTTTTGCTTCATCAAACTCTTTCGTTAATTTAGGCCTTGGAAAAATATCATCTTCACCACTTGCATCAATTATATAGAGTTCATCACCTTCTTTTACATTTCCTAATGTATTGACCTTGAAAAAACTCATATGGTTTTTCCCTTCATCTACATCTAAAAAATCACTACTCTCTTCTGAATCATCTAGAAAAACTTCGTATTCACAACAACTTTCTGTTCGCATGATTTTAAGTATATTCAAATCCATTGGTTACCTCCATTGACTATAACTAATCAATTGCCTTATACTTCTCTTTTAGGCCTCCTTTCATAAAATTTCCCCAAGTTTTAATTGTCGTAATTCACCACAAAGTTTATTCTCTATAAGTTTGAATAAACTTTGATTGGCTTAGAAGTTTTGTTACGTCTATTACTTATATACCCTTAAAAAGAATTGTTAATCAAAGATTATTTTTTTTTTAACATTGTTAGGAAACGAAATAATATTTTAAAATTATATATCTAACATATTTTTAAATAAAAATTGTTATTAAAAAATCCTGGAGAAGCTAACTTAAGCTTATTCCAAGATTCATAAAATCTAATTATATTTTTTTGCAACAATGTAGTAATGATCTTTGGCGTCTTGAAAATTATCATCATAGATTGAAAAGCCAACTTTTTCTAATCTATTGACCAAGTCTTTATGCTCAAAGGGGGTGAAATCTAGCTTGAAATCACAACACTTCGTTTCATTATTATCTTTGAGTTCGGTAAAAATTATCTCAACATTAGCAGGATTATTAAAACCATTCAAATTCCAAATATAAAATGGGATATACATTTTTCCATTATATATTCTTAATTTTAACGTTTCAAAGCGCGTTTTATTTCTAATTAATTGATCCCAGTTTCTTGTTTCTACGACAAGAGTACCACCTGGTTTAATCACTGAATAAAATGCCTTAAGTGTTTGAATCATTTCTTCTTCATTCAAACTATGACTGATAGAATTTCCCCAACAAAATATAAGATCAAATTTTTCATCGAAATACTCTGGTAGATCATGCCATCCAATAGCTATTGTCGGATAATCAACACCGTGTTTCTTAGCGTATTTTCTAGTTAACTCGATCATTTCTTCGCTAATATCACATGCAGTTATGTTATATCCTTTTTTTGCAAGAGCTGTTGATTGAATACCATTACCACAAGATGCATCTAAAATTTCTGCATTTGGCCTTAAATGCTTTAACAACTCATGATGTTCCGTGGTAAAAACCTCTTCTAATAGAGAGGATTCAAAGCCTGCATAGAGCACATTGTAGAAAAAAGATAATGAATTATACTGTTCTTTCACTACATGAGATAACATAATAGATCACTTCCTTAGATTAATTAAGCACTGCCTTTTGTCCTAATAATTTTATAATTAAAGGAATCATTATTAATTGAATAAGAATACCAGGTAAACCAGTTATGATACTTCCTTGTACGAATATTATAGATTTCATCTTTAAACCGACAGTTGTTGCCATAGCAAACACCATGAACCCAGCCATAATACGTCCAGTAACCATTGCGACTATTAATCTAAGATAAATGCTTTCAATCCTTTTTTTATTTAGTAGACTGATGACTAAAGCATACGTCCCAAGCTCTACTATCATAATTGGCATCATAGGAAAAGTCACAGGCATACCTGTTAAAACACTGCTTAGAAATGGCGTTAACATTCCAACAGCTAAGGCATTCAAGGGTGATAATAAAAAACCGGCTACTAAAACAGTTAAATGCATGGGCAGAAAAATCTTACCTGCGCCACCAAAGGCATGAAATACCATTGGTAATATCAAGCCTAATGCGATTAATAAACCGCTTAATGATAATTCTTTTGTATTCATTAAGAAATCCTTTCTATTCTCTTTAAAAAACTCTTTATTTCACTCATGAGAGTATTTGTATCATCTGTTGTTCTAGATATTTTTTCAATAGGACATAAATCTGTTTGGTCTCTATTTTTAATGTACGGAACAATTTTTGTATACTCTACTGTTGTTTGTTCTAATAGCTTGACTGCTTGTTTAGTGATGATCACTGAATAAAGACACTTAATCTTTGCACTTTTACAAATCATGGCAGCAGCTTTACCAATAACTCGATCAGCTACACTTGCCCCTTTTAATGAATCTTTCATGCTTGTATAAGCATTGTAAATTGGATAAATCCCTTTTTCTTTACTTGTATAAATAACTTCACCATCTTTAACAATACAAATGGCTAAATTTTCACTTACTAATTTCTCTTTCGCTAGATCTAAATCTGTCATAGTTTCTCCTCTTTATTTATAGATTATAATTATACGCTATTTTCCATTATAAACCTTTTATAGGGTATAATTCAAGTTTAATTCCTAAGCAAAGCCTTCATTGCTGTTTTAATGGCTTCTTCACCAGCAAAATGACCCATCTTACCACCTGTGAAAGCGTAACAATCAATTACCTTTCCACCAGCCTTTCTTACAAGGGCTGAATAGTGTTTATGTACACTTGGACTATTCTTTAAGTTTTCGAATTGCTGAAAAGTTACAATGATACATTCTTTTTCATTTAACTCAGCCTTTTGAAGAAAAGCATTCATTGCTGGTACTCCATTACTCGCCCAGATCGGTGACATCAGGTAAATTAATGTGCCCCCTTCTATCCCTTTCCAAGGATCATTTTTTAACTTGGATCCTTTTTTTAATAATGCTTGGAGAAAATTCCCTTTTTTTAGTTCAATCAATTCTATTACTTCACCACCAACGTGACCCTTTAATAAATTAGCAGCAGTTCTTGTATTATTATCCTTTGAATAATACACAATCTTAATAGACATGTGTTCCTCCAATTCTCGAAATATCTCTCTTTAATTTATAAGTTAAATAGAAATTAATGACCCTTAGGATGACAATCCTTGGTATTTATAGCTTTTCATCTGCTAACTCACCAACTGAAGCCAAATAGAATGTCCTTGCATCCCTTTGACTTATCAATCGTTTATTATCAATTAACTCAATATTATTAATGAGTAAATGAATGAGCTCTTCATTCAATACCTTTATAAAGGACGTTTCAAAAATTTCAATACACCGTTTAATTGGATAGATATTTTTGTATGGTCGATTTTCTCTAAGGGCACAAAATATATCAGCAACGGATAAAATATCAATTTCCAAATTAAAATTTTCCTTCTTAAGATGATAGGGATAGCCTTTTCCATCATGTTTTTCATGATGTGCTGAAGCAATAAAAGCTATTTCATGAAATCCATCAATATTTTTTAAGAATTTATTTGTAAAATATGTATGTTTTTTAACTTCATCAAACTCATCAGATGTTAGTTTACCATTTTTTGAAAGAACCCTAGAATCAATTGCTAGTTTGCCGAGATCGTGTAGATAACCAGCAATTTCTAATTGTTGGCATTTTTCTTCATCTAAATTCAATAATTTTGATAATTCATAAGAGACAATTCCAACACCTATGGAATGGGTGGCAAAATATTTACTCCTAAAATCACTAATTCTTGAAAACATAATGGCAATGTTTTTTAAGTTCTCATAAGTTGATTCAATAAAATAATCCTTTGTCAAGGTTTCTGTTAGTAATTCTTCAAAGGGTTTGTATTGTATATCATGCCAAAAGATATCACTGATAATAAGATCATTAAAAACAGCTACTAATTTTGGTTCAAATATACTATCTTTTCTTTTATTCACTTCCGTTTCAATGAAAGAACGTTGTTCTAAATAAGGTTTTTCATGGTCAAGTAGGACATCAATTCGGTCGGCTAGATGTAGAATTAGACACTCAAAAGGTATCTCTTCTGTATATTCAGAATATTTAATATGATGATTGTTAACAATTGCTGCCACGTCTGAAAAACCTTTAACACTACTTAAAATCCTACTGCCAATTCGTTGGTGTTTCTCTGGGTTTTCAATGTCAATTTCAATTAATTTTTGTGCATCTTCAATATGTAGTGCACCTATATCGTGTATAGAAGCTGCTAACAATAATTTCTGCATTGATTTTTCTGGAATGTTCATAGCTTTTGCTAAATTATAAGCAATCACCGTTACATTTCTATGGTGGTTCTTAAGAATATAATTGTTTTCATCGATTACTGCAATTAATGACGTTAAAATTTTGTTAATAGCTAATTTTTCCATGAAATTCTCCTTACTGATCAACCAAGCAATAATATATCATCTATTTGAATCTTATAATGATTTTATCACTTCTTTAAAGATAATAAAAGACTGAAATTTCAAACATCAAAAAAACATCTCTAATAGATAAGAGATGTCTTTTTTCGTATAATATTACTTATTCTTTCTTTTGAATGGGTACCTGCAATTCTGTTAACCATTCATCGCTGGTTTCTTTATTCCAGATCCCATCGATATAAGATTCTCTTGGATTTCCAATGACTTCGTAACAGTTCTCATCAATCCATTTAAACAAGAAAGCATAAGCCTGCCCAATGGTATCATATGATCCTTTATGATAAACACATGCTGCAATTTCAATCCCATCCATCTTTTTAAATACAATATCATCTACAGGCTTTCCATAATCTGTTACGGCTTCACAGACTTCTACTTCAAAATCCTCTTTCTTGTATTCACCATCTAAATAGATAGTAAAACAATAATTTGGTTCAAGACACTTAAGATCTGGATTGGCTGCCACTATTTTTTCGCCGATTTTCGGTATAGCTTCAAAATAATAATCATAATTTGGTACCTTCATTTGCTTTGAGTAGACAATCACTTCATCTAACGCCTTTAAAACCACTTCATAATTCATTTTAATGACCTCCCTAGAGTTTTCAATGTAATATGTGATTAGATTCAGTTGTTCTTCTCTTTGGCGAATTTCATCAAGTAATCTGTCTCTTTTGTCTTGAAATATCTCTTTTGTATTATGACGCTTCAAAAGCAATAAAATTTCATTAATAGAAAAATCCATTTGCCTTAAAGCTACGATTCTATGAATTTTTGGTAATTGTTCTGATGAATAGTATCGGTAACCATTACTTTCATCGATGAAAGCTGGTTTTAATAAACCTACTTTTTCATAATATCTCAATGCTTTGACAGTCACCCGATTAATTTTAGAAAATTCCCCAATTTGATACATTCTTAAACCCCTTTCACATATTTATCCTATACATATGAGTATAGTGTCTCCTCTAAGAGGAGAGTCAAGAAAAAATATTATATAATTTAATAATCAACGATCATCTTTTTACATGCTTCACAATTATAGGCTAAAACACTTGGCCGCATAGATTTTTGATTGCTTACAGTTAATCCACCTTTAACAAACAGTCCTAAAAATAATTTCTTTTCTGCTTCTAACCATTTAAGTGCATAACGATCGCCATAGATATAACCTTTTTTTAACGTACCATTACAATAAGGACACTTCATGATTTACTCCTTTTTCCAAATAGACCATTGGCCTAAACTTTGAAATCCTATTTTTTCATAGATTTTCCCTGCAGAAGGATTATCATAAAATAAACACAGTGATTTCTCTTCATCTAATACTTGTTGACATGTTTTAATCAGTAGTTGAGTGGCATAGCCTTTATTTCTATGATCCGGATGTGTGCAAACGCCAATAATCATAGCAGCATATGGATTCTCAGCACTTGTTTCAACACTGCTGATAATATTGCCATTTTCGTCTTTTACATGATAGCCTCTACCTGTGCCACTTAAATATCTTTTTTTAATACGCTCTAGTGATGGGTTGTGATCAAACGCATCAATTTCATTTTCTTGTAAAGCTAATAGTGATTCCAGATCTTTTATTTTTGTTTTTTCTATTGATTTAAAGGTTATTTCAGGTAGCATTTCTTGACTTCTGAGTACTGCGTAATATGTTTTTCTTTTCCGATCAACTGTTACTTCATCAGCCATCTGATTAACTGCACTTTCTTTCCCACTGATGAATTGATAGTCATAATTTGCCATGATTTTTGCAAAGCTTTTTGCATCATATGTTCCTTCGGAGTAAATAATAAAACTATCGTAAAACCGCATGAGAACAGCATTCAGTTGTTCATCATTTTTGTAATCTCCCCAATAATCTAAAAACTCTTCATTAAAACCAAAGTTAATCAAATCACCAATCATGAAAAGATTCCATTCTTTTTCTATTAAAAGAAATTCCAGTAAATATTCTTCATCTTTTATATTAAGTTTTTTGATCATTTTATCCCACCTCGTTAGTTGTAGCAAAACCATAGATTCGCAATTTCTTCTATTGCTTAGTGAATGCTCTCATAGTCTTTGTTTTCACCTAATACTATATACTTTATTTTTCACAAAAGCCTGCACCGAACTTATAAGTTTTTAAGATTATATGGATGCCATTTGGTGAAGCACCAAGCATCTTTTCCACCAACTAATAATTCTTCTAAATCAGCTTCTCCTTGTGTTTTAAGTACAGATTCTAAATAGAATAATCTTTTATTAATAGCTTCTTCTATATTCTTTTTCCCATTAATAGATGCACCATGTGATAACAATAATAGATTAGAATCCATTGATTG
>DATFJG010000006.1:0-15700 GCA_035269305.1 Clostridia bacterium | reverse complement strand
CAATCGTATAATAATTATATTAATATAATTCAACAGGAGGTGAATTTGAATGATAAAAGGATTTAATCTTCAATTATTTGCCAGTAAAAAAGGTGTAGGTAGTTCTAGAAACGGTAGAGATAGTGAATCGAAACGATTAGGTGTTAAGAGAGCTGATGGTCAAAGAGTATCAGCAGGAAGCATCTTAGTTCGTCAAAGAGGCACTAAAATACACCCTGGTACAAATGTAGGTAGAGGCGGAGACGATACTCTATTTGCTAAAGTAGATGGCGTAGTAAAATTTGAAAGAAAGAATAAAACACAGAAGAAAGTAAGTGTATATGAAGCATAAAAATGGATGTCCATCTAAGTTTTGATGGACATTTTTTTATGATTAATGTTATGCATAAGTGCTTTTTTCCCATTTATTCATAATATTAAATAGAGAGGTGTAAAATGTTTGTAGATAAATTAAATGTTAAAGTAGTCGGTGGACGAGGCGGAGATGGCTCGAAAGCTTTTAGAAGAGAAAAATTTGTACCAGCAGGTGGACCTGATGGTGGAGATGGTGGCCGTGGTGGTAGTGTAATTTTCAAAGTAGATCCAGGTATGAGAACATTAATGGATTTTAAGTTTAAAAAGAAATTTGTCGCTGAAAGTGGTGAACATGGTAAAAGAAAGAGTCAGTACGGAAAAAGTGGTGAAGATTTAGTTTTACCAGTACCACCTGGAACAATCGTAAAAGACGAGAATAATATTATCATTGCAGATTTAACAGAACCAGGAGAAGAAGCAGTTATTGCTAAAGGTGGCCGTGGGGGTAGAGGTAATAGAAAATTTGCTACATCTACTAGAAAAACCCCAAATTTTAGTGAACCTGGATATAAAGGCGAAGAAAAGTATGTAACTATTGAATTAAAATTAATTGCTGATGTAGGTTTATTAGGTTTTCCAAATGTTGGTAAATCAACATTTTTATCAGCTGCGACAGCTGCAAATCCTAAAATAGCAAATTATCATTTTACAACATTAAAACCTAACTTAGGTGTCGTTAATTCAATACCAGGTAAAAGTTTTGTAATTGCAGATATTCCTGGATTAATTAATGGTGCATCTAAAGGTATTGGCTTAGGATATGAGTTTTTAAGACATGTAGAACGTACAAAATTACTAATACATTTCGTCGATGTTTCAGGAATTGAAGGAAGAGATCCTATTCAAGAATTCGATGAAATCAATGAAGAATTGCGATCATATAATGAGCAGTTAGCTAATCGTAAGCAGTTAGTAGCGGCTAATAAAATTGATTTATTAACTGAGGACAATGAAAATCTTGTTGAGTTTACTAAAGAGATGGAATCGAGAGGCTATGAAGTCTTCCCAATTTCAGCTGCTACGAATAAAGGAATTGAACCATTACTTAAAAGAGCTACTGAGTTATTAGATACTATTGAAGTTGAACCATTATTCGATGATTCTGAACTTTTAGTTGAATTTACTGAAGAAGATCATGATACTGTTAATATAGAAAAGAAAAAAGGAATATATTATGTTACAGGACCAGCTATGGAACGATTAATCTTCTCTACTGATTTTGATAATTTAGAATCAATGAGACGTTTCCATAAAGTATTAGAAAGAAAAAATGTATTAGATAAATTGAGAAAAATTGGTGTTAACGATGGAGACATTATTAACATTGAAGGTTATGAGTTAGAGTATATTGAGTAAAGGAGAGAATATGTTAACTGGAAAACAAAGAAGTTACCTAAGAGGATTAGCTAATAAGTTAAATCCATTATTACAAATTGGAAAAGATGGTATAAATGAGAGTTTTTTAGAGCAGTTAGATAAAACTTTAGAAGATCATGAGTTAGTAAAAATTAATGTATTAAACAATAATTACTTAAAACCTAAAGATGCAGCTGATGAAATATTAGAACCACTTAATGCAGATTTTGTTCAAGCTATAGGGAAAAAATTGGTTATTTACCGTCCCAATAGTGAAGAACCAGTAATTAAATTACCGGAGTAAATTATGTCTAAAAAAATTGGTATTTTAGGTGGTTCTTTTAACCCAATTCATATTGGTCATATTCTAATGTGTCGTTATACTTATGAACAGTTAGATTTGGAAAAAGTTTATTTAATGCCAAATGAAAAACCACCACATAAAAAAGGGGATCAATCGATGCTATTGGCAGATCATCGATTGAATATGTGCAAAATCGTTCAGGAGAATAATGATTTTATAGAAACCATTTCAGTTGAAATTGGAAATAATAAAACTAATTATACAGTTGAAACAATGGAGCATTTATTAGAAAATAAGTTTAAGAACTATGAAATTTATTTTATTGTAGGTGCTGATTCTATTTTACAAATTGAGACTTGGCGGGAGTATGAAAAACTATTTCAATTGATAAATTTTGTTTGTATTATGCGCCCATCTTATAATAAAGAAACTGTAGAAAGAAAAATTTGTAGTTTAGAGCAGCAATACAATATAACTATTGAAAGAATTGAAATGCCATTAATTGGGCTTTCCTCTACAAATATTCGCAATAGAATTATGGAAAAGAAAAGTATTAAATATATGTTAGATTCAGATATTATCGATTATATTCATTCAAACAGTTTGTTTAGTTAGGAGATTTATGTATAATATTGAAAAAATAATTGAAGAACTTAAAAATAATGATAAATTTAGATTTAAGCATTCAATTGGTGTGATGGAGACCGCTATTGAGTTATCTGAACTATATAATGCTGATGTTGAGCGTATGAAAGTAGCAGCATTATTACACGATTATGCTAAAATGTATTCTAATGAAGAACTAAGAAATTTAGTTAAAACCTTCGATTTAGATTTAGAGCCGATGATTATTGAAATTAAAGATCTTTGTCATGGGCCAGTTGGAGCTGAACTAATTAAAAGAGAGTTTGGTATAGACGATGAAATTATATTAAATGCAATAAGATTTCATACCTTCGCTGATAGGAATATGAGCAAGTTTGACATGATATTGTATTTAGCAGATTTAATCGAACCTAATAGAAGAAAGTTTAAAGGTTATCATAAAATCAAAAGATTAGTTTATAAAGATCTTGAAGAAGGTATGATTGCAGCTTTAAATAAATCAATTGAGTATATCATTAAAAAGAATGAACAAATATATGTAGAAAGTATTTTACTCAGAAATAAATTATTGGAAAAACAATAGTAGTAACTATAGATTGTGATTAATAGAAGGAGTTAAAATGAAAGAAATTCGAAATAACGCTATTAAAGCAGCAAAAATTCTTGACGAGAAAAAGGGTTTAGATGTATGTCTATATGATGTGCAAGGAAAAATCCCATATACTGATTATTTAATCATTACAACTGGAATGTCAGAAAGACATGTTGGTGCATTATCAAATAATTTAAGAAAAGAATTATCAAAGGCAAATATCAAAGTCAAACATTCAGAAGGAAACAGCGAATCCGGATGGTTACTGCTAGATTATATTGATTTTGTAGTCCATATTTTTAGTAAAGAAAAACGAGAATTTTATAATATTGATCGTTTTTGCGAAGAATCATCAAAAATTGATATTGACAATAAGAACTAAAATCTATAAAATATTTATAATAATTGAATATAGAATAAGGCAGAGTAAGATAAATACAATTCAAAGAGAGTTGATGGTTGCTGTGAATCAATATTGATAGTTATCTGAATTAACCTTAGGGAAAGAATAGGTTTGTTACCTTTAAAAACATACGAGGACTTAAGTCAAATTAGAGTGGTACCGCGAAAATTTCGTCTCTATATAATAACGGTGCCTTTTTTGTTTTTTGAAAGGAGTTAAAATGACATATAATTTTGGAACAGTAGAAAAGAAATGGCAAGAAAAGTGGGAAAAAGATGAGGTATACAAGGTAAATGAAACCTCTGATCAAGAAAAATATTATTGTCTTGAAATGTTCCCTTATCCATCTGGAAAATTACATATGGGCCATGTAAGAAACTATTCAATTGGTGATGTAATTGCAAGATTTAAAACTATGAATGGTAAGAATGTACTCCATCCAATTGGTTGGGATTCTTTTGGTTTACCAGCTGAGAATGCTGCTATAAAGAATGGTATTCATCCTGATATTTGGACACGAAAAAACATAAAAGAGATGCAAGATCAATTAAATGAGTTAGGTATTAGTTATGATTGGGATAGAGAAGTAGCAACGTCTAATGAAGATTATTATAAGTGGACCCAATGGATCTTTTTACAATTATATAATAAAGGATTGGCGTATAAAGCAAAATCTCCAGTGAATTGGTGTACAAGTTGTGAAACAGTATTAGCCAATGAACAAGTTGTTGACGGGTTATGTGAACGTTGTGATAGCGAAGTAACGAAGAAAAATTTAACACAATGGTATTTTAAAATAACTGAGTATGCTGAAGAGTTATTAAATGATATTGAAACCTTGGATGGATGGCCAGAGAAAGTAAAATTAATGCAGGCAAATTGGATTGGTAAATCTGAAGGCGCTGAAGTAAAATTCAAAATAAAAGATTCAGCTAAAGAGTTAGAAGTGTTTACAACACGACCTGATACACTTTTTGGGGCGACTTTTATGGTTTTAGCACCAGAGCATCCTTATGTGAAAGAACTAGTTTCTGGTACAGAATATGAAGCTGATGTTGATGATTTCTTAATAGAATTAAATAAATTATCAAGTATTGAAAGATCAGCAACGACACTTGAGAAAAAGGGTCTTTTTATTGGCGAGTACTGTATAAATCCAGTTAATGGAAAAGAAATTCCTATATATATTGCTAATTATGTAATGATGGATTATGGTACTGGAGCAATTATGGCTGTTCCAGCTCATGATGAGAGAGATTTTGAGTTTGCGAAAAAATACAATTTAGACATTGTTCCTGTTGTTGATCCAAAAGATGAAGCAATTGATGTAAATGAGCTAGAAGCTGCTTTTAGCGCTTCAGGTATTATGATCAATTCTGGAGAATATGATGGTTTAAAAAATAAAGTTGCAATTGAAAAAATTATAAATGATTTAGATGAAAAGAAAATTGGTAAAAAAACTACTAATTTTAAACTAAGAGATTGGTTGATCTCAAGACAAAGATATTGGGGAACACCAATCCCAATTGTTTACTGTAATGATTGTGGAGAAGTTCCAGTACCTGAGAAAGATTTGCCAGTAGAATTACCAACAGATGTCGAATTTACAGGAGAAGGTGAATCACCTTTAAAAACTTCTCAAACTTTTATGAATGCAACCTGTCCGAAATGCGGTGGGAAGGCTACAAGAGAAGTTGATACAATGGATACTTTCGTAGATTCTTCTTGGTACTTTTTAAGATATACTGATGCAAATAACGCTGAAAAAATATTTGATAAAGAAAAAGCAAACTATTGGATGGACGTTGACCAATATATAGGTGGCGTTGAACATGCTATTCTTCACTTATTATATGCACGTTTCTTTACAAAGGTTTTATATGATCTAGATATTTCACCTGTTGATGAACCTTTTAAAAATCTATTAACTCAAGGGATGGTTTTAAAAGACGGTGCTAAAATGTCTAAGTCAAAGGGGAATGTTGTTTCACCAAGGGAAATAATTGACAAGTATGGTGCTGATACAGCACGTCTTTTTGTACTATTTGCTGCACCACCGGAAAGAGACTTAGAGTGGAGCGATGATGGTGTTGAAGGTTCATTTAGATTTATTAATAGAGTTTGGCGATTAGTAGAAGATTTAAAAGATGATCTGAATTATGATGATAAAATAGTAATAGATAATAAAGCTGATAAAAAATTAAACTTCAAGATAAATGAAGTCATTAAAAATGTGACAAGTGATATTTCAGAGCGCTTTAACTTCAATACTGCTATTAGTTTTATCATGGAATTGGTAAATACTATGTATAAGTACATTCAAAGTGACCATAAGTTAAATTATCCATTGCTCTCAAAAGGTGTTGAAAGTATCTTATTAATGTTAGCACCTTTTGCGCCGCATTTTACAGAAGAATTGTGGGATATTATAGGTAAAAAAGATTCAATTCATACTCAAAAATGGCCTATTTTTGATCCGAAAGCTCTAGTAAAAGATGAAATAGAAATTGTAATTCAGGTGAATGGGAAAGTTAGAGACCATGTAATGGTAGATCCTAATATTGATAAAAAAGAACTTGAATCAATTGCAGTTAGTACTGAAAAAATAATAGATGATATTGATGGAAGAAATATTGTTAAAGTAATAGTTGTACCTAAGCGTCTTGTGAATATAGTGGTGAAGTAATATGGTTGACCCTATAATAGAAAAGTTCATACCACTTGTTAAAGGAATTTCTAAAACTTTTGGTAAAAATTGTGAGGTTGTTTTACACGAGTTTAAGGATTTAAAAAATTCTATTGTTGCTATAGAAAATGGTCATGTGACAGGACGTGATTTAAACAGTCCTATGACAAAAATATCTCTTGAGAAAGTTAGAGAAGGGACTGTTAATGAAGATATAATCAATTATTCAGAAAAGAATATAGATGGAAGAGTTCTAAAATCTTCCACTATGTTTATAAAGAATGATGCAGGTAATTTTATTGGTTGTATATGCATAAATATTGATATTACAGATTTTATTGCTGCAAGAAATGTAATAAATGATATAATGAGAATAGGCGAAGCAGATACTGAAAAGCCAAGTAAAAATAAAGTTAACATTATACTGAGTGATATTGTTAAAGAGACTATAAATGAAATGGGTAGACCAATAATATACTTATCTAAGGATGAAAAAGTTACCATCGTTAAAAAACTTGATCATCAAGGTGCATTTCTAATCAAAGGCGCCATTGATTACGTTGCTGAGGTACTTCAAGTATCAAAGTATACAATATATAATTATTTAGATGAAATAAAGGGGGAATAGCTATGAGTTTAGAAAAAGTTAGTACTAAAAAAGCGCCAGCAGCAGTGGGACCATATTCACAAGCGATGAAAGCTGGTGATTTCGTTTACGTTTCTGGTCAATTACCAATGAATCCAGAGTCTGGTGAAATGGTTACGGGTTCTATTAAAGAACAAACGAGACAATCTTTAGAAAATGCAAAAGCAATTTTAGAAGAAGCAGGAACGAGTTTGAAAAATGTTGTTAAAACAACTGTCTTTTTACAAGATATGAATGATTTCGCAGATATGAATGGCGTTTATGCAGAGTTTTTCACAGATCACAAGCCTGCAAGAGCGGCTATTGAAGTTGCTAAATTACCTTTAGGTGCAGATGTAGAAATACAAATGGTAGCTTATCTTAAATAAAAAACAGTGTAATTTTACTTGTCACCCAAATTTTTAAATTTGGGTGACCTTATTTAGATTGCTCTTGATATTTTATAAATAATCTTATGCTTATAAATTTAGTGATATGAGGGATTGTTATGCAATTTAAAAACTGGTTTTCAAAAAAAATAAATCATCTATTACATGGAAAAACCTTTAAAATACTTGATAATATGCCTATAGGTGTATTGGATGTATCATTAAAAGGTGAGATTTTCTTTGCAAATAGAATAATGGTTAAAGAGTTTCCTTTTTTGGAATATTCAAAAAACCGATCAATTTACGATATAATCGACAGAACTTTTTGGAGATTTTTAGTAGATCAACTTAAAAATGATGAGGTTGTTTCAAATTATCAAAAGAAAATTAACAAAAGAATATATCAGCTAACTATAAAAAAAATTAATTCAAGAAATACCATTAGTTATCTTTTATTTTTTACTGATCGAACAAAAGAAATAGAATATGAGTGCAAAATTCAAGAAATAATGACTGATTTAGAATTATCTGTTCAAAAAAGAACCAGATCAACAGAAATTTTTAAAAAATTATTATTAAAAATCACTTCTATAGATAGTAAAATAAATAACGAAAAGTACTATTTAACACAATTGTTTAATTTCGGAGTAGATTTGATTAACAAAGTAGATGCTGGTTCAGTTTATTTATTTGAAGATGGAAAAGTGAAATTTATATATACCTTAGGCCATAGTAAATCAATTCTTAACCAATCAAACATTTCTGTCTTAGATTTTGAGTTTCCAACGAGAAGGTTAAGATATGTGAAAAATATTACAAAACAAACATCTGAAAAATTCGATCGTGAAAATAAAATAAAGAAGATGAATGATTACCAAAAAGGTGTTATTCCCATTAAAGAGACAATTATTATTGGCTTAGAACATAATAATAGAATCATTGGTGGTATGACTTATGAAATAAGTGAGGTAAATGAAAAAGAATTTTCGGAAGAAGATCAAGAGTTTTTTGGTGTATTAGCAAATGTTTTTAATAGCTATTATTCAAATTTTAAGTTTGGCCAAGAACAAGAGCTAATTTTAAATGAAGAAAAAGCTTTGCTTAAAAATGAACTGATGATTGATGACTTAACTGGGATATCTAATAAAAAACATTTTTACGAAATTTTAGAAAAGCAATGGAATATTTCTAAATTAAAAAAGGAAAACCTTTCCATTATTATGATTGATATTGATTTCTTTAAATTATTTAACGATTACTATGGACATGTCAAGGGAGATTTCGTATTAAAAGAGGTTGCTAAGGCCCTTAAATTGAGAGAAGATGATGTTATAGCACGTTATGGAGGAGAAGAGTTTATAGCTCTTTTTAATGGTTTACCACATGATTCTGTTATGGAAATTTCTGAACGGATTAGAGAAAACATTGAATTATTAAATATAGAAAATTATAAAGTTGAAAATAATAGGAAATTAACTATCTCCTTAGGTGTAGCAACAACAAATAAATTAAATCAAATGGAGGCCATTGAACTTATAAAAAAAGCAGATAAAAATTTATATATCTCTAAAAGAACAGGTCGAAACAAAGTAACAGGAACATCTGATATCAACTAAAAAAAGTCTTACTAGTAAAAAAACTAATAAGACTTTTTTTTATTTATTAATACAACACTTTTTAAATTTCTTACCACTGCCACAAGGGCATGGATCATTGCGTCCAACTTTTTTAGCTTCATGAGTAAATATTTTTGATTGATTAAACTCACGAGTAATTTCATCTCTTTTTTCTTTTGAAAGAATATTGTCCCATTCTTCTAAATTATACAGCCAATCAGCACTTGCATCATGCATATTATAATATAGTTTTTCAAAATCAATTTCAATAGAAAGTTCGCTATCAGGTGTGATCTCGTCTAAATCTAAAGGCGTCACAAGGCTTGTATTGATTCCATCTAGAAAACCAACTAAAGTTAAAGTCTCTTGCTCAAATGCCTTAGCAATATCTTCTAGTTTACCATTAATTTCTTTCATATTATTAGCTAATATTTTTTTGTAAATTTTTTCTTCTTTTGGTATGTATTCACCCCAAAATTCATTGTACTCTTCCTGGCTTTCATAACTTGCAATTTTGTTGTTCCATTTTTCAAATAATAACATATTAACATCCTTTCTTTTTTAACAATCCACTAAATTATAACATACTCCAATAGAAAGGGTAAGGTCTAATTTTCAAATTTTAATCTTATAAGAGTTATTATACTTCTCCACAGAATAAAAGCTAAAAGTAACTTTAAAAAAATTCCTAATATGGACATATAGTTTATAGAGTTCTCTTCACTAAAATAGTTTGTTTCTTCATTTAACAATAATGCATTAGAAACAGTAATATTTGAAATTAAAGGTGATGATGAAATTAATTGTTCATCATAATAAATATTAAACTCGCCTACAACGCTATTTTTTTCAATAGGAAGAGTAATGTCTTTAATAATACTTTCTGTTGTAAGTTTATTGGAATCATAGTTCTTATTGAGTAGAATATTAACATCTTCTTGGGCAAGTAAGGAAATTTTTGATTTTTTAAAATTATTAATCTCAATATCTTTAACGACTTCATTCTTCTCAAAGTAGTTCTTGATTATAAACTCATAAAAACCAAATTCTATTAGCTTTCTAGAATCAGTATAAGAATGTCGGCCTGTTGCATTTAAAATAACAGAGATTAACTCCTTATCTTCATCAACGGCTGAGGTAATTAAACAATTATTAGCTTCATCAGTGTAGCCAGTTTTCATACCAGTTACTGAATCAAGTTTAGCAAAAACTTGATTGCCACGATAATCCAACAAATAATTATTCGATTCACTATATAAAAACTTATTCGATGATTTTAAATATCGTGTTTCATCAACCTTATTCGTTGCAGGTATGCTATAGGTTGATTTTTTTACAATAGCCATTAAAACTTCGTTTTTATAAAATTCTTTCGCTATTTGGCTTAAATCAAAAGCCGTCGAATAATGATCACTATTATGTAACCCACTAGGATTAACAAAGTTAGAGTTTTGTGCCCCTAAAGATTTTGCTTTTTCATTCATTTCTTTAGAAAAAGCTTCTAGGCTGCCTGAATGATAAACAGCCAAAGCATTCGCAACATCATTAGCTGAATCTATTAGTAGTGCATTTAAAAGTTGTTCAATTGTAAAAATCTCACCTTCATGGACATAAATTCTAGCCCCAATTGTGAAAGGACTTTCAGGATCTATTGTTACCTTATCATCTAAGTTAAATTTTTCTTCTATAAGTAATGCGGTTAGTATTTTCGTTGTACTTGCAGGGTATAATCTTTTATGAGGATTTTTCTCAAATAATATTTGTCCTGTAGAAGCATTGATAAGTATTGCACCTTCTGAAAAAATATCATCTTTTGTAATTGAATAATCCTCATCTATAGTATCGCTTGCAAAATTTACAGTTGAACTTGTAATAAGCATTAAGCATATAATTAGAAATACAAATCTTTTTTGTTTTGTCAAAGTATCACCTCAAAAAATATTATAACATATTTATTTGATTTATTTAATTCTAAAATATATAATTAACCTACTGAATGTAATATTGGAGGATTTGATGAAATTAAAACTTAAGAATAAGGACACCGTTATTATTTTAGTATTAGTATTATTAATTGTTGCAACGAAATTTGGTATAGCAGTTAATAAGGACAATATTGAAATAAATCTTGCTGATAATCAAAGTACTATTGATTTAGAAATAGAAGAGGAAAAAATAATTTTAGTTCATATTTCCGGAGAAATAAATAAACCAGGTGTTTATGAACTAGATTTCGATAGTCGTCTAGACGACTTGGTAAAAGTTTCCGGCGGTTTAACAGCGAAAGCAGATGTTTCAAGAATTAATCTTGCAAGATTATTAAATGATGGTTTAAAAATTCATATTCCTAGTGAAAACAATATTACTGAAACACCTCAGTTAGATGGAAAATTAACATTGACAGATCTGAATCAGTTAAGTGCGAAAGAATTAGAAATAATTGATGGCGTTGGTGAAGTCATTTCAAAACGAATTGTCAATTATAGAGAAGAAAATGGTTCTTTTACTAAAATTAGCGATTTGCTTAAAGTTAATGGTATAGGTGAATCTAAGTTAGAGCAAATTAAAAATAATGTTTATTGATTAGGAGAGGTTCTAAATGGAAAAAGAAATTAAATTAACACAATATACAGAAGCTTCTGGTTGAGGGGCTAAAATAGGTCCTAAGACCTTATCGCATGTATTGCGAAATATTCCAAAATTAAATAATGAAAATTTACTTGTAGGATTTGATACGTCAGATGATGCAGCTGTTTATAGAGTTTCCAAAGATAAAGCAATTATTCAAACCCTTGATTTTTTTACCCCAGTTGTTAATGATCCTTACGAATATGGTCAAATTGCAGCAGCAAATGCATTAAGTGATATTTATGCAATGGGGGGTAAGCCGACTTTAGCAATGAATATTGTTGGTTTTCCAAGTTGTTTAAGTAGTGATATATTAGAACAAATATTACTAGGTGGTGCTGATAAAGTTAAAGAAGCGGGTGCTATTCTAGTAGGGGGTCATTCTGTAGAAGACGATGAACCTAAGTATGGTTTATCTGTCACTGGTGAAATTGATCCTAAAAATATAATTAGTAATGCTACAGCAAAAACTGGAGATGTAATTGTTTTAACAAAACCCCTAGGCGTTGGCATTTTATTGACTGCCTTAAAAGCGGATTTACTAGAGGACAAAAAAATTAAAGAACTCACAATAAATATGAAAACATTAAATAAAGTTGCAGGTGAAGCAATGCTTAAATTCCCAGTTAGCTCAGGTACTGATGTCACTGGCTTTGGTTTACTAGGACATTTATATGAAATGGCAAAAGGTAGTGGTAAGTCAATTAATATAGACACTTCTAAAATTGCGATTATAGAAGGGACTATTGAGCAAGCTGAAATTGGTATTATTCCTGCGGCAGCTTATCGAAACCAGGAGTATATTTCTGAATTTGTTTCATTTGATAATGTAGAAGTATCTATTCAAGATATTTTGTATGATCCTCAAACATCTGGTGGTTTGATTATTTCAATTCCCAAAGAACATCTAAAGGCATTGACTGACTATCTTGATGAATATTTGGAAACCAAATATAGTGTTATTGGTGAAGTAATCGACGAAAAAGAAAAAGCTATTTATATAAAATAAATCTAATAATAAACCTAAAGTGAATTTTCATTTTGGGTTTTTTGTTTGAATTTAGTAATTTTTTATGCTTATAAAATATGATATAATAAAGTGAAGGCAAGGAGGAGTAATGAAAAAACAGGATTTGTTTAGAAATATACCAAAAGTAGATGATTTATTAAATAATGAAAAAATTATGAATAGAATTGGTGATGAGCCAAGGGAGATCATCAAGTATTTTATTGATGAAGAGTTATCACTATTAAGAAGAACAATTGGAGGGTTAGATTCGTCAGAGATCGAATCTTTTACAATTAGTGAATCAAAAATTATTGATTCAATTTTACGTAATACAAAAGAATATGCAGAGATGAATTTAAAAACTGTTATTAATGGCACAGGTATAGTAATACATACTAATCTTGGACGCTCTTGTATAAGCGAGTCGGTTGCTAATGTAGTATTCGATTCTGCAACTAAGTATTCTAATTTAGAGTTTAATTTAGAGACAGGTAAAAGAGGTCATAGATATAACCATATTGAAGAGTTGATTTGTCGTTTAACAGGAGCCGAAGGTGCTATGGTAGTTAATAACAATGCAGCTGCTGTCATGTTAGTCTTAGATACCCTTGCAAAGAACAAAGAAGCCATTGTTTCAAGAGGCGAATTAGTTGAAATAGGGGGTTCTTTTAGGGTGCCTGATGTAATGAAAAGAAGTGGGACCACTTTAAGAGAAGTTGGTACAACAAATAAAACACATTTAAGAGATTATGAAAATGCTATTACTGAAGAAACCGGTGTATTGTTGAAAGTACACACCAGTAATTATAGAATTCTTGGTTTTACTAAATCTGTTGAACGAGAAGATTTGGTTACCCTTGGTAAGAACAGAAATATACCTGTTTATGAAGACCTTGGCAGTGGCCTTTTATTTGATTTTTCAGATAAAATTAATATAGATGAGCCAACTGTTCAAGAGATTGTAAAAAAAGGAGTAGATGTTATTTCTTTTTCAGGAGATAAGATGCTTGGTGGTCCTCAATCAGGTATTATTGTTGGTAAGAGAAAGTATATTGAAGAAATGAAGTACAATCAATTGACTAGAGCATTAAGAGTTGACAAAATGACTTTAGCTGCTTTAGAGGGTACCCTGCGACAATATTTAGATATTGATGTGCTTATTAAAAATAACCCAACGATTAAAAATATTTTGTTAGAAGGTGAAGAAATTCTAAAAAAAGCAGAAGATTTAAGGGGTATATTAGATGAAATAAAAGATTTATCAACTGAAATCATTAAAGATACCTCTCAAGTTGGTGGTGGATCCATGCCTTTGACTCAGCTGGAAACCTATGGAGTAGTTATATCAATTAAAGGTTATAAACCAGACGAGTTATCTAAAAATTTAAGGTTATCATCTAATCCAGTTGTGGGAAGAATTAAAAATGATCAATTTATTATTGATCTGCGAACAGTTGAAAATAAGGAGTTTTATAAAATAAAAGAGTCTTTAATAGAAATTATATCAGGAGGAAATAATGTCTAGTTATATTATTGGTACAGCAGGACATATTGATCATGGTAAAAGTGCATTAGTAAAAGCACTTACAAATATTGAAACAGATAGATTTCAGGAAGAAAAAGAGCGGGGTATTACAATTGATTTAGGCTTCGCTTATTTAACTTTGGAGAACGGTGAAAAAGTTGGAATAGTTGACGTACCTGGTCATGAAAAATTTATTAAAAATATGTTAGCTGGTGTGAGTGGAATTGATCTAGTCTTATTAATAGTTGCAGCAGATGAATCAGTGATGCCTCAGACGAAGGAACATATTGATATTTTAAGATTTTTAGATATAGATGATGGGATTATCTGTATTACTAAAAAAGACTTAGTAGAAGATGCATTTATTGAGCTAGTAAAAGAGGAAATATTAGAATACGTAGAAGGCACTTTTTTAGAAGAGGCACCAATGATTGAAACCTCATCTAAAACACTTGATGGTATTCAAGAACTAAAAGATTTAATTACTGATAAATTTAATGAGAAAGATAAAAGTATACTTGCAAGTGACTTCAGACTACCAATTGATCGGGCTTTTACACTGAAAGGTTTAGGTACTGTTGTAACGGGTACTTTAGTAGAAGGTGAGATTCAAAAAGGGGATGCTATTGAGATTTTCCCAAGTCATTTAATGACTAAAGCTAGAACAGTTCAAGTTCATAATGAAGAGGTTGATTCAGCTCATGCAGGCCAAAGGGTGGCAATCAATATTCCCAACATTAGTAAAGAAGAGATTAATAGAGGCGATGTAATTGCACCTAAAGATACCTACTTTGTAACTGATTTAATTGATGTCTCATTTACAACTTTAAAAACAACAACGCGTGTTATTCAAAACAATACTAGGCTACGTTTATATATAGGTACGACAGAAGTTATGTGTAGAATCTCAATTTTAAACAGTGAAATGATTTTACCTGGTGAGACGGTATACGCTCAGTTAAAGCTAGAAGAGTCTATTGTGTGTAAATTTGATGATAAATTTGTTATTAGATTTTATTCACCCCTGGAAACAATTGGTGGTGGAAAAGTATTAAAATCTAAAACTACCTTTCATAAAAGATTTGATTCTAGTGTTATAAATAACCTTGATGTCATTGCAAGTGGCAACAGCAAAGAAATTGTCATGCTCTATTTAAACAATCATTTTTTCAAAACTAATGACCTTTTGACTATTTTAAAATATACTGGTTTAAGAAAGGATCTAATCAAAAATGATTTAGAACAGCTTATTTCCGAAGATCAAGTCCTTAGAATAAAAGACGTTTTTTACGCATTAGATTTCTACAAGAAATTGGAGAAAAAAATGTTAAATTTTCTTAAAAAATATCATAAAGAGAATCATTTAGATACTGGTATTAATAAGGAAGAAATTAGATTAAAGATTTTTGAAGGATTAGATAAGAATCATTTTGATTTACTTCTTGAAGAATCATCTAAAAATAAAGTAATAAAAATTCAAGAGTCAGAAATTGCTCAGTATAATTTTGAGGTCCAGTATTCTAATGATGAAAAAAATATATATGATAAGATTAATCAATACTATTTAGAAGTTGCTTTTAATCCATTAAAACTTTCAGAAGTAATGG
>DATFJG010000005.1:0-22512 GCA_035269305.1 Clostridia bacterium | reverse complement strand
CTTCTCTATTTTAAACTAATTTACATTAGCACCATAAAATAAATAATAACGGGTGATTATTTTTTACACTATTGTATTATAACATATCTATAAAAAATATCAATTAGAATTTTTATTAATATTTAGCAATAATTTTAATTCGCCAACCCCTATATTTAAAGTTTTGGCTATATCTCTAATTGACATATTTTCACTTCTCATTTTAATTGCTTGACTACGAATAGAAGAATCTTCCAACATTTCTTTTTCTTCATAGAGTTCTTTTTTTAAATTTTTAATCTCTTTTTCGGAAAAATCGGATTGCTGATTCTTCTGTATTCCTTCTAATTTTTCTTCTAAAAGTTCAATTTGTTTTTCATGAATACTATATTTTCCTTCGAGATCATTCACAATATCATAAAATGCATTGTTTAAATTGTTAATTTCGTCTTCTAACTCTTCAATTACTTCAATAATTTTTCTTTTTTCTACATCAGAAAAATCACCTAATTTTGAAACTTTCAAATCCAGTGATTTCTTTAATTCATTCTTTATTAATAAAATTGAGATAATTACTATTAGTAAACCTAATATAATACTCATCAAAAACACAATTAACCTACACTTTCATATCAAAGCGCCTGCCCTTATTAGAAAGCTCTTTTTCAGCCTCTTTTTCACGCGCTTCATCTTTCTTTTTAAATTTTCTTTTTTGTTGTTCTTTTTTTCCAGATGTATCATTTTTTAATTTATCCGTTTCTTTCCGATCAGACTTTAAAACTTTGTTTGCCTTTTCTTCAGATAATTGTTTTGTTTCCTTTTCTAGGTCCGTTAAATCGTTATTATGCTTATTAATCTCCAATTCGCTAGCCGCTTTCATCATTTGTAACCTAGGTAATAAAGTTTGCATATCAATTGGTCTAATAGACATAATAATCACCATTAACTTCCTATAATCTTAATTTCCCCACCCTGCTTAACAATTTCAGCATTTTTAATCTCTTGCTTTACATTATAATAGGTATTAGTAATATTAATTTTAACACCTGGGTAAAATAATTTTGCTTTAACAGATGCACCTTTTAAATCAGCAAACTTACTTCTGATTTCTTTAATATCTTTTTTCGATTGATCAATTATTGGTTTAATATCCTTCATTCTTTCTAAAATCTCTCGATATTGAACGAGCATAAACTTATTCCTATTACCTTCATTTATTTTTTTCTTGACGGTTTTTTCATTTTTAACTAATTCTCTAAACTCATCGCCATATTTCTTTTGATCTTCTGTTGCCTTTTTATACTTTGATAACAACTCATTATCAATGCCTACTTTTATATTAGTGATCGTCCCCATTTCGGAACCTATTATTTTTGCTTCTACACCTTTTTTTATTGAATAGGTACCGCCAACAACTGTTCCTTTCTTACCTTGTGCGATTACCTTACCATTAGAGAAGACTTCCGAATGCATGATAATATCTACATTGATGTCACCACCAACATCTACATGGGAACCATTAATAAAACCACACTTCAAAGCGCCAGGACATTTTATTACCGCATGATCATTTCCTTGTACCCCTTTAGTAATCTCAATATTAGCATTACTTATTAATGTAGCACCTTCTACTATACCATCTACAATAATATCTTCTGTCGCTTTAATTGTATAACCAGTATCTACTGTGCCACGTACGAGTACTTTACCAGGAAAATCAATGTTACCAGTATTAACCCCTACACCATCTGGTAGTTCTAAAATCTCATCAATACTAACTTTTCCATTTAAAAAACTTATAGCACCATCATATTCTGAGTGAATAGATAATCCATCATCACTCAGAGCAATACCTTTGCCAATCTTGAAATTCTTATCTTTTCCTTTTTTGGGGAAAATTTCCTTCCCAGTAACTGTAGCACCTTTTTTTCCTTCAGTACTAGGCTTTTTAACCGCTAATAACTGATCTTTTTTTACTTGTTTTAATAAATTTATCTTTTTAAAATTAACACTTCCGTCTTCGTTAACTTCTGGATGAAGACTTGAATCAGTATCAAATCTATACTCAATTTCTGCATCTTTACCATTCACATGTTCTTTTCCCTTAGCTATAAGATATTTTCCTTGCTCATGCTTATCTATAATTTTATCAATAACGCTATAATCAATACCATTGACAATGTTTTTTTCTACTAAAAAATCTTCAATATCTTTCCGTGTAATTGAAGCTTCTTCATCAAAAATCTCGATAATTAAATAAGCTGAGTAATAGTCACTAGCAATCTCGATGTCTAATGCGAACTTTGAAATTTCACCATTTACTTCCTTTGCTTTCTCATCAACTGTCATAATATACTCCTATTAATCTAATTTCCCCTTCAATTTAGCAATTATTTCTGTATGTAACTGAGAGATTCTGGATTCAGTAATATCTAATATTTTTGACATTTCTTTATAAGTCAACTCAGAATAGTAGTATAACTGGATAATTTTTTTCTCCCTTTCATTTAATGTATCGACAGCTTCCGTTAATTCCTTAATCAATTCTTTCTTATCCATTGCACTTTCTGGCTGAAAATCAATATAATCTGATTCAACATCAAAATGAATAGAGTCACTAAATTTTTTATCAAGGGAATAGACAGAATATATTGAAATTTCTTCTAAAAACTCTCTATATTCTTCAATAGTAAAATCCATTTTTTCTGCAATCATTTTTTCTGTTATCTGATCACCATGATAACTTTGTAAATCTTTGATAGCCCGTTCATAAGCCTTGTATTTAGATCGTATACTTCGTGGGACCCAATCAATAGCTCTTAATTGATCAATAATTGCACCACGAATTCTTATATTTGCATATGTTCTGAACTTAACTTTACGCTTATGATCATATTTTTCAACTGCATCAATTAAGCCAATAACCCCATAACCAACAAGATCATCGAAACTTACATTTCCCTTATACTTAGTAAATAATCTTCCAGCAATAATTTTAACTAGACTCACATATTCAACAATTAATGCATCTTTTGCTTCTCTGCTACCATTTTCTTTATATTCTACCCAAAGATTTTTACTAACCATATTAAACTCCTTAGATTATTTCTGTTCCATGACCTATTGTTTTTACTTTTAAATCTCCATTTTCTGAATTAAATGTAATGGTTCGTCCAAAAGTACCACCACAATCATCAGCAATAATTCTAATATTCAACTGTTTTAATAAACTCCGTACTGCTTCAGCATTTCTTTTCCCTACATTCATACTATCATTTTTGGAACTAAAATTAAACATTTTAGCGCCACCAGCAATTTTTGCATTTAAATTTCTTGGGTTAGATCCATTTTTTTTAAGATCTTCAATCATTAACGCTAAGCAAGTGTCAGCAAATTTATATTTATTCTTGTTGTTACGAATATCTTTACTCGATGGTAACATTATATGAGCCATACCAATATTTTTTTCTTTTTTGTCATATAAACAGATACCAACGCATGACCCTAATCCTAAAGTGGTTAGCTGATTAGGAAACTCTGTTACCTTAAAATCTGCCATACCTACTTTTATTATTTCTCCCATAATATAAACTCCTTATATGCCTAAACTTTTTAGCAGAACGTCATAAGATTCTAAATCTGGTACTAATAGAAAATAGCCACTGATCATATCATCTTTATCATCATCAAAAAACTCATTTTCAACAATTAAGACTTGATCACTTACCATACCAAACTGTATCGCCGGAACACTTAGAATTGCACCAGCCATATCATAACTAATCGAAGGTACAGATATGCTAATATTTAAATTTGTTAAAGCAGCTAATGATGAAATATAAGCGCCAGAAAGAATATTCCCCACTTCCATTAATGCTGAATTACTCATCTCATCAAATTCTTTAAACTCCATAGGCATCATAAGATTCAGTAGCCCTAAAGCAGATTCTTCATCTAATAGAAAGAGAAATGATCCTGTTAAATCTCCTTCTAAGTTAAAATAAACACCGGTTACTAAACTTTCTTCCCCACCAATTAACTTAGGTACATCGGCGAATTCTAATATCTTAACTTGAGGAACTTCCATGTCAACTTTTTTATTTAACATTTTGGCCAAGGAAGTTGCTGCATTACCCGCACCTATATTTCCTATTTCTTTTAAAACATCAATAATTGAACTATTTAAAGACTCTACAGATCGTGTCATTTTTCTCACCTACGCATTTTCTTGGTCATTTATATTAAGGATCTTTTTAATATCTAATAACATAATAATTCTATTCTCTTCTTTTCCTACCTCTTTTACAAAGTCATCTTTAACTGAATCACCGATTTTTGGCGCTTTTTCAATTACATCGGATTCAAATTGAACAACTTCAGAAGACGAATCCACAATTAATCCAATACGATCACCTTCATAACTTATAACTATGATTCTTGAATCATTGGTAATTTCTTTTTTTTCCAATAAGAATCTTTTTCGTACATCTACAACGGGAATTACATTCCCTCTTAAATTTATTACACCTTTAATATAATTTTCAGCATAAGGCACTCTTGTTATTAACTGTGGTTTTTCAATGTTCTCTACATATTTTATATCTATACCATAGAACTCTTTTTCAATTTTGAAAACAACATATTCTTTTACTTCGGCCATACTATTTCCTCCTTAAAACAACTGATTTGAGTCAATAATTAATGCAACTCCACCATTACCTAAAATAGTAGCTCCCGCAATAACATTTATACCTTTTAAGAACTTACCTAATGATTTAATAACAATCTCTTGCTGCCCAACAAGTTTATCAACAATAACACCTGCTTCTAAATCACCTTTTTTAATTATAACAACAAGCATTTCACCTGTTTTCTTTTCATAATCTTCTACATCTAATACATCACCCAGTCGAATAAGTGGTAATGTTTTTTCTCGATATAAGACAACTTCTTGGTCCTGAATCATAGATATGTTTTCTGAATTAATCGTAGAAATTTCTTTAATGTTGTTTAAAGGAATAGCATATTTTTCTTTATTCAACTCAATCATTAACGCTTGAATAATTGCAAGAGTTAATGGTAATCTAATTGTAAATTTACTACCCTGACCAACAGTAGAATCTACTTCCACTGTACCATTCAATGATTCAATCTTTGATTTCACTACATCTAATCCTACACCTCTACCGGATAGATCTGTCACTACATCTACAGTTGAAAAACCGGCTCTAAATAATAGGTTAATAGCTTCTTTTTTAGATAAATTATCAGCTTCTTCTCTTGTGAGTAGACCATTACTTACAGCTTTATCCTTAATTTTTTCGCTATCAATACCTTTTCCATCATCTTCTACTTCAATAACAACTGTATTCCCATCAGGATAAGCACGTAAATTAACTGTTCCTTCCTCGGGTTTTCCTTTAGCTACACGATCTTCAATGGATTCAATACCATGGTCTAATGAGTTTCTAATTAAATGAATTAAAGGATCTCCAATTTCATCTATTACAGTTCGGTCAACCTCTGTATCCTCACCGCTCATTATTAAATTAATTCCTTTACCTAACTCTTTTGATAAGTCTCTGACCATTCTCGGGAATCTATTGAATGTTCTTTCTACAGGTACCATTCGAACCTTCATAACAGCATCATGAAGACTAGTTGTAATTCGCTCTAAGTACTCAATCGTTTCATGCATTTCATTAGAATTTTTTTGCTGTTGAAAACCTTCATCTTCTAACCGGGTCTTAATAATTATCAATTCACTTACAAGATTCATTAGATTATCTAATCTACCAATATCCACTCTAACAGTTTTTGAAGCTTGGTTTTTACGTATATTCGTTTTAGTTGTTTTTGTTGTAGTATCCTGCGAAGTTGATGATTGATCTTTAAGTGTTTCTACTTTATCATCTGATGCTATGTCATACTTTTCTTCAACGGCTTCAATTATTACCTCATTAATTTCTGAAACATTCATAATTTCATTATATAAAGTCTTAGCATCTAATTTAGTTAAGTACAATAGCTGAAAATTTAAGTCAAACTTTTCATCTTCAATTAATTCAGCTTCTGGATCCGAAGCAATAATTTCACCTAGATCCTCTAATTTATTAAAAACAATAAAAGATCGAGCAGCTTTTAGCATGCATTTTTCATCTAATATAACATCAATTAAAAATATATTAACATCTGACATCATAGCTTTATTAACAACACTTTTTAACATGTCGTCCATTTTTATTGTAAACTCATGATTTGATTTAACAATATTTTCTGAAACCACATCACCCGTTTGACTAACTTCCTCTTCAATTTTTTCAACAGGCTCACCTTCTAATACCATAGATAATTTCTTTATTAGATTGTCGGTATCAAGAGAACCTTCTTCACCAGTCATTATTAGATTTTCAACGTATTCCTCTAGTGCATCAAAGCATTCAAATAGAATGTCAACAATTTCCTCTTTTACATCAACATCACCACTACGAATCTCATGCATTACATTTTCCATTTTGTGAGTTAGATTAGTAATTTTTGTATAACCCATTGTTCCAGCCATACCCTTAATGGTATGAGCAATCCTAAAAATCGCATCAAGCAATTCTAGATTATCTGGTTGTTTCTCTAAATCCAGAAGAATTTGATTCATTTCCTGTAAATGTTCCTTTGATTCATCAATAAAGATCTCTAAATATTGATTCATATCCATAATTTACACCTCCATAGCTTTTATAATTGAATTGGCTATATTTCTTAATTCAACTACTTCATTAACGGCTTTCATATTTATTGCGCTCTTAGGCATTCCAAAAACGACACAACTCTTTTCATCTTGAACAATTGTATAATTGTTATTGTCTTTCAATTTTTTCAACTCTCGTGCACCGTCTTTACCCATACCAGTTAATAGAACACCTATTACATCTCTAATGTTGTTTTCATTTAACGATCCAAACATGGCATCTACAGAAGGCTTGTGACCAGAAACTAAATCACTATCTTCTAAATAAGTATAATAACTGTTACCAGATTTTCTTACTTTTAAGTGTTGATCTCCGGGTGCTACATAGACAGTACCTGGCATTAATTCTTCGTTACCTGATGATTCAACTACTGTTACTTCAGACATTGAATCCAATCTATCAGAAAGTGATTTAGTAAAACCAGGGGGCATATGTTGTACAATTAAAATTGCCGCATTAATATCTCCTGGTATTCTTGGAATCACCTCTTGTAACGCTCTTGGTCCACCAGTGGATGTTCCAATAGCAATTATTTTCTTTATTTTATTTCCAGTTCTCGTTACTTCTCTAGGAGACTTCTTTTTACGAACTGGGTGCTTAATATATTTCTTCTGTTGTTGTAAATTGACTTTTGATGCAATAAGTAATTTTTCAATAATATCATCTTTCACAGAATCATCTTTTACTTTAAAAATACTTTTCGGTTTTGTGATAAAATCAACAGCACCAGCTTCTAAAGCAGCTAAAGTAGCTTCCGCTCCTTTTTTTGTTACAGCGCTTAACATAACCACAGGGACAGGTTCATTAAGCATGATTTTTTCAACAGCTTCTATTCCATTCATTACTGGCATTTCAACATCCATAGTAATAACATCTGGTTTTTTATCTTTAATAAACTCCAAGGCTTCTTTACCATTTCTAACTTTACCAATTACTTCTAATTGGTTAGATTCAGAAATGATATCATTAATAAGTTTTCTCATAAATGCTGAGTCATCAACAATTAATACTTTTATCATTTATATCAATCCTTTTTTTCTTAATTCTCTTTGTTTATTAAAAATATAGTTAATAATCTCTCGTCGTGTTTTAGTATCTAAACACTTAAATTCAACACCAATAGAATATTTGTAATCATTTTGATCATCTAATATCTTATTTTTTCTAACAACTTTTCCGATGACTTCAATCATCGTTCCATCTAAATTAACTTCTGCTAAGAATATGTCACCAACTGCGAAGGTGTGATTTGTTAAAAACCCGAAGCCTCCACCACTAATATCCTTTAACAAAATTTCCTTTGGATAAAATTGTACTTGCTTTTTAAGCTTTTCTAGCTTTTCTGCCGTATCAATTCTTTCGTCCATAGGTAGGTTAATTCTAATCTTTTTTATGACATCCATCCTAAAAAAAGCTCGTCGTTGACTTTTTTCAACATTACCTTCAAACTTAACAACGAGAATGAAAATTTGATTTTCCTTTATTCGATCAATAATCCTTCCATCAAAAGTATATATACCCGATTTATCATCAATATATCTAAATTTATATATTTTATCAATAACCATAGTCTGCATTCTATTTTTATAGATAGGATTATATACTCTAAATAATTGATCCTTATGAGAAACATCAATAACAGATGTTTTCAAATCAACATTTCTATCATCTTTTTCAACAGTTATTATTAATTGATCTCTTACTTTTATTACATTTAATAAATCATTCATATTGCCACCTTTTATTTTCTTGTAAATAAATTGTTGATGAAACTTGAAAATCTACTAACCTTTGTTTCTTTATTCTCATCATTGTCTAAATTATAAGCCAATAGCTCTATACCTTTACTTGCCAAACAAGTTGGATACTCAGTCATAAAAGGTTTTTGCATTCTTACCGCTTTAGTTACATGATTATCATCATAAATGAAACCAATATTATTTAATTCCATATCCAAAAACTTTTTACTAGCAAGAGAAATCTTTCTAAAGACAGAATGTGCTTCATCATTAGAAGTTGTCATGTTTACAAGAATGCTTACATCTTTCTCATAATCAGCAATATTCTTTAACAAGGCATATGAATCTGTTATGGAAGTTGGATCTGGTGTTACAACAACAACTACTTCACTAGCAGCGTTAATAAATGATAGTACAGACTTGTTAATACCTGCACCAGTGTCAATTAATATGTAATCATGGGTTTTGTTTAAAAATTGAAAACTATCAATTAGTTTTTCTAATTGGTTTTCAGTTAAATTAACAAAATCGATAATCCCTGATCCACCAGATAAAAGGCTAATATTTTCTGGCCCTTCCATAATTATATTAGAAATTTCCATTTCATCTTTTAAAACATGCAATAAATTATATTTTGGGATAATCCCTAAAACAACGTCAATATTTGCTAAACCAAGATCAGCATCAATAACAATTACTTTCTTATCTAGTTTTGCCAATGCAATCGCTAGATTGACAGTTACATTAGTTTTCCCAACACCACCTTTACCACTTGAAACCGCAATAATTCTTGCATCATTTGTTTCAACTATCTCTTCATGGTTTTCTTCATTATTCTTTTTGATTAGTTTTCTTAATTTTGCTGCTTGGTCCATTATTTATCACCTACAATTATATCAATCAATGCATCAGTATTCAACACTTCAATGTCATCCGGTACACTTTGACCAGTTGTAATATAAGATAACTTCTTGTTCGATAGCATTTTGATATTCAATATATTTCCAAAGGTGACTGCCTCATCAAATTTCGTAAAAATAATTTTGTAATCTTTGATAAAATCATGTGAGTTAATGACATTAACTAAATTTTTATAATCTGCAACTAAACTCAACACTAAAAATATTTCTGGATCTTTTATATGTTTAATCATACCCTTTAGTTCTTCTTGTAAAGTATTATCTTTATAATTACGTCCTGCAGTGTCAATTAAAATATAGTCTTTATCATCAAAACTTGCAATAGCGCTTTTTAATTCAACTGGTTCATAAATCACACTTAATGGAATACCTAATATATCACTATAAGTTCTTAACTGCTCAACTGCAGCTATTCGATAAGTATCTGAAGTAATCAGTCCAACTTTTTTATTTTCTCTTAATGATAATTTTGCAGCTAACTTAGCTAAGGTAGTTGTTTTTCCAACGCCTGTTGGTCCTACAAACATAAATACTTTCTGTTCATTATAATTAGATTTGATTGTAACTGGCTTATCCAAAATATCTTTTATAACTATTTTAATTGCATTTATTACAGTTAAATCACTATTAGAATTAATTGATATTCTTTGATCAACCTTCTTCATAATTTTAACTGCTAGTTCTTCACGAATATCTCTTGAAACAAGCATTTTTATATATTGATCAAACTTACTCTCTTTTTTATCAACACTCTCAGTAATTAATTGTTCCTTCTCTTCCATCTGATTAATCTTGTTCTCTAAATTTAAAACTAATTGTGTTAATTTATCAATTTTTTCTTCCGTTAGATCTATAGAGGTATGATTTGTTTCTGCTTTAGGTTTAACCTCTTCTTTTAACTTCTTTTCTATTTTACTTTTTTTAGAGTACTTTGTTTCAATTTTATAATCCTCATCAATAGCAGCAACAACCTCAACAACTTTTTTCTTTAAAAAACCAAAAATCCCAGGTTGTTTTATTTTTCTCTTATTTAAAATAACTGCATCACTACCTAACTCTGATTTCACTTTAATCATAGCTTCATTCATATCGCGACCGATAAATCTTCGTATTTTCACTAAATTTCCACCATCCCTGCTGACTCTAAATTGATATCATTTTCTATTTCATTATATGATAATACAATTAAATCCGGTAACGATTGTTCCGTTAATTGCTTTATATAAAATCTTACGATTGGAGCCGTTAATAAAATTGGTTCTTCTCCAATCCTAACTAGATTTTGTAATTCTGTTGCTATACCATTGATTAATCGTTGAGAAGTCGATGGGTCAAGGGCTAAATAACTACTACCAGCGTTTTGCTCAATTGATTCCATTAATTGGTTTTCTAGTGCTTGATTAAAAGTTATTATTTTACCTTGTTTCCCAGGAAAATACTCTTCAGATATTTGACGACTTAAACCTTGTCGTACATATTCAGTTAGAACATTTACATCTCCTGTTTGATTCCCATAATCAGCTAAAGTCTCCAAAATTCTTACTAAATTCCTAATAGAAACGCGTTCTCGTAATAAATTTTTCAATACTTTCTGAACATCTCCAACACTCATGATATTTGGGATCAGTTCACTTACAACTGTTGGATTAGATTCCGATACATTATCAATCAGGTTCTTTGTCTCTTGTCTACCAAGCAACTCGTAAGAATACCTCTTAATTACCTCTGTTAAGTGTGTTGACATCATTGAAGAAGGATCTACAACGGTATAACCTAAAATTTCCGCATTCTCCCGATCGTCGCTAGATACCCATTTAGCTGGCAAACCAAAAGCTGGTTCAACAGTGTCAATTCCATCTATTTCACCTTCAACGGTACCTGGGTTCATTGCAAGGAAATGATCAAACATTATACTGCCACTCGCCACTAAATTGCCATTAATTTTTATAATATACTCATTTGACTCCAATTGAATGTTATCCCTTAATCGAATCATAGGTACAACAATACCAAGCTCTAAAGCAATCTGTCGTCTAATCATAACCAAGCGATCAAATAAATCTCCACCTTGGTTAGGATCGGCTAAAGGTATCACACCATAGCCAAACTCAAGCTCAATAGGATCTATCTCAAGAAGTGGCATAATGTTCTCAGGACTTTTAATTTTTTCTTCCTCAGCCATCATTTCTTCCTCTTCAGCCGCTTGACTTTCATCTACGGCTTTTGTCACTTCCCGTCTTAATAAGAAACCTAAGTATAAAAAAACAAGTGCAAGTATATTAAAGGGTAAAATAGGTAATGGTGTAAAGCCAAGTAAAAATAAAACCCCCGCAATTATAAACATAACAATCGGTTGATTGAATAATTCTCTTATCGCATCTGTACCAAGATCCGAGTCCGAAGCTGCTCTCGTAACTACAATACCAGTAGCCGTTGAAATCATTAAAGCAGGAATCTGACTTACCAATCCATCACCAACTGTTAATAGTGTATATTTTTGTAATGCCTCAGCAATCGATAGTTCAAATCTTATTGCGCCAATACTCAAGCCGGCAAGAATATTTATAATAGTTATAAGTATTCCAGCAATAGCATCACCTTTTACAAATTTTGAAGCCCCGTCCATTGCGCCATAAAAGTCAGCTTCCCCTTGAATTGTTTTTCTTTTTTTTCTGGCTTCAGCTTCGGTAATCAATCCAGAATTTAGATCTGCATCAATAGCCATCTGCTTTCCAGGCATTGCATCTAATGTGAATCTAGCCGCTACTTCAGATACACGCTCGGAACCTTTTGTTATAACAAGAAACTGAACTATAATAATTATTAAGAATATTATAAAACCAACAACGGCATCGCCACGTATTGCGAATTGACCAAAAGCTTCAATAACATTACCGGCCTGACCATCGGATAGAATATATCTTGTTGTTGTAATATTAAGTGCCAATCTAAAAAGTGTCGTAATCAATAGTATTGAAGGAAACACTGAGAACTCTAATGGTTCTTTTAAAAACATTGCTATTAGTAAAATTAGCAGTGCAAGGGAAATATTGATTGCCAATGCAAAATCCACTAAGAATAGTGGCATTGGAACAATAATTGACATTATAATTAATACCAGTAATATTGGTACGATTATATCCGCTAATTTCATAATTTACTCCTATTTCTTTAATTCATAAACATATGCTAAAACTTCAGCTACCGCATGGTATAAATCTGGCGGAATTTCATCACCAATTTCTACAACTTTATAGATTTCTCTGGCCAAAGGTTTATTTTCTACTATTGGTATATCATGTTCCTTAGCAATTTTTTTTATATTGTTTGCTATTAGATCTCTTCCTTTAGCCACAACCTTTGGAACACTATCTGAATCATTATTATACTTAATAGCATTCGCAAAATGCGTTGGATTTGTAATCACTACATCTGCATCTGGTACTTCTTGCATCATACGACTCGCTGACATTTCCCTTTGTTTTTGTCTGATTTTTGACTTTAACATAGGATCCCCTTCAGACTCTTTGTACTCGTCTTTTACTTCTTTTTTTGTCATCTTAATATCCTTATTATGTTGCCATCTTTTGTAAAAGTAATCTAAAACGGCTAGTACTATTAGCATTAAAGAGATTCTTAAAACCAAGTTGTACACAACATCCCACAATACTGCAATTAATGTTGCTACATCATACTCTATGGATTTAACCACTACTTCCAGTCGACCATTTAAGTAATAGACACTATAGATAACTAAAATTGCAGATTTTGCCAAAGACTTTCCAAGTTCGACAAGTGACTTTAAAGAGAACATTTTTTTGAAACCTTCTATAGGATTAATCTTACTTAATTTAGGTTTTATAGGGTCAATGGTAAAAAGTGCCCCTACTTGTATATATGAAAAAATTAAACCTGTAGACAATGCCGTTAACATTAAGGGTAAACCTATTTTTACGCCTAGATAAACAATCTGATTAAAAAAAGGTAATAAATTGCCTAGCTCATAAAGCTCATCAACACGTTTAATATTTTCATCAACATAGTACATTAATGTATAAAAATTTTCAGCAAAGTATCCACTAAAAATGTTAATAACAATAAAAATAAATAATAGAACAAAAGATGCACTTAAATCTTTACTTACAGGTACTTGACCTTTTTTTCGGGCATCTCTTTTTTTCTTAGGTGTCGCTTCTTCAGTTTTTTCTTCTGAGAATAGTTGTAAATTAAATTGAACTATTTCCTCATACATATCTAAGCTCCCATTAACTGATAAATAAAATCAACCATTTTACGTAACTGTAAATTAAAAGCGTCAAAATAATATGCCATTACAATTAAAAATGTTACTAAACCAACAAAAACTTTTAGTGGTAAGCCAACTAAGAATACATTCATACCTGGCATGGCTTTTGATAAAAGTCCTAATATTACATTTGCTATTAATATGGTTAGAATAAATGGGGCAGCTATTTGTATCCCCACAATAAATGCATCACTAATTACCTCTGTATAAAAATATATTACTCTATTATTTATTAGTATATTTCCTAAGGGTACAACTTTATAACTTTCAACTACTGCTTCAATTAAAAGATGGTGTGCATTTGTTACAAAAAATAATAAAGATAAGAATAAGAAGAACATATTTGCAGAAATTGGCATTTGAGAATCATATTCAGGGTTAATAACACTTACCATAGCAAAACCTATATTTCTATCAACTAATAGACCTGAAATATAAACAAAACTTAAAGTTAATGAAACGACAAATCCAAAAGCAATGCCATTAACGAACTCAATAACAATATATTTACCTAAATCTAAGAAGCTTAAAACTACTAAATCTGTTCGGACAGCAACGACTGGCATTATTATGTAACTAAGAAAAAATATGAAACCAATTTTTACCATACTTGGAACACTTGTGTTGTTAAACAAAGGCGTAAGTATTAATAGCGCCGTCATTCGAACAAATACTAAAATTAAGATAATCATAGTGTCTAGTAAAATCATTTTTTTCTCCTACATTGTAATCATATCAATCATGTCAAAAATCCGATTAGTAAATTCTACTAAGGAATTAATGATCCAATTTGCAGAAAACATGGTTACCAGTAAAATAGCCATAATTTTGGGTACAAAAGCTAAAGTTTGCTCCTGTATTTGTGTCGTTGCTTGAAAAACAGCCACAATTAGACCTACTAACAAAGCTACAATAAGCATAGGTGATGAAAGCATTAAGATTGTTTTAATTGCATCTACAAAAACATCTACTACTTGTGATTTATCCATAGGCACCTACCTTATACTTAAGATTAGTTTTTCAACGATTAAGTGCCATCCATCAACTAAAACAAATAACAGAATTTTAAATGGCAAAGAAATCATTACTGGCGGTAACATCATCATACCCAAAGCCATTAACGTTGAAGCTACAATCATATCAATTACAATAAATGGTATAAATAATAAAAATCCAATTTGAAATGCTGTTTTTAACTCACTAATAATAAATGCAGGAATTAAAGTTGTAATTGGTACTTCTTCAACTGTATCAATTGCTTCTGCATCTGAAATTTTCATAAATAATGCTAAATCCTTTGATCGTACTTGCTTTAACATAAAACTCTTCAAAGGCTTTTGAGCATTCTCTAAAGCTACTTCTTGAGAAATCTCTCCTTGGGCAAAAGGCTCATATGCTGTATCTATAACTTCAGCAAACACGGGTGTCATTACAAAAAATGTTAAAAACAAGGAAAGACCAATTAATATTTGATTTGGCGGCGTCCCTTGTAAAGACATGGCTTTTCTTAAAAATGATAGGACAATTATAAACCTTGTAAAAGATGTCATCATGACAAGTATTGAAGGCGCTAACCCTAAAATTGTCAATAACACAATAATTTTAATACTGTCAGCAACTTCTTCATTTGTTTCCGGCTCATTGATTTGAATATCAATTCCTGGTAAATCAAAGGTGTTTTCTTCCGCATAAGAAATATTCGTCACCAAAACATTTAATACAAATAAAGATATAATAAAAATTAGAATTTTTGACGTCATTGCTTTCATATTTGCTTATCCTTTTTAATTTTACTTATAATTTTATCTGATAATATCTTATTAAAAGCATTGTTCTCAGTATTATTTTCTTCTATTTCAAAATCTTCTAGTGTATCAATTAAATCAATCTTATGATCTGTTGCAGAAAGAAAATAATGTTTATCATTTAATTCTACAATCATAAAGAACTTATCTCTTGTTATAGTAACTCTTTCAATCACTTTAATATTTTTACCTGATTGCATTTTTTTATTTAATTTGGATACAAAATACGTTGTTAAATAAACAACATAAAAGAAGATAATAAATAATAATACAATTCCTATTAGATAAAATACATCAGTAATTGTCATAATTCACCCTATTCTCATACCATAAAAGGAAAAGTAACATTTATGTATACTTCTCCTTTTATTCTATCCTATCGCTTTTTTTACAGCTTCAATTATTCTATCTGATTGAAATGGTTTTACAATGAAGTCTGCAGCCCCTGCTTGGATTGCTTCAATTACCATTGCTTGCTGTCCCATAGCAGAACACATGATAATAGTTGCTTCACTATTTATTTCTTTTATCTTTTTTACCGCTTCAATCCCATTAACTTCAGGCATTGTAATGTCCATGATTACTAACTTCGGATCTAACTCTTGATATTTCTCAATACCCTTTTTACCATTCTCAGCTTCACCTACTACTTTGTAATCGTTTTTTGTCAGTACATCCTTAATCATCATTCTCATAAATGCAGCATCATCGACAATTAAAATTCCTTCACTCATTGAAACCTCCTATATTCTTTCAATAATTTTCTCTGGCGTAATAATATCTGTTACTCTTACTCCATAATTTTCATCCACTACAACAACTTCGCCTCTAGCAATCATTTGTCCATTTGCCAGTATATTTAATGATTCACCAACAATACTATTGAGTTCTAAAACAGAACCTTCACCTACTTCTAAAATTTCACTAATCTTTTTTGTCGTTCTTCCAAGCTCTACTGTAATTTCTAATGGTACTTCCTTTATTAATTCTATATCATTATTATAATACTTTGAATCCTGATTGTCACTAAAATTATTAAACTCAAGAGGTTGAGCATTAACTTTAGGTCTTTGTGGCTGTTGTTGTACTTGATTCCCCTGGGGTTGATTTTGCTGAACAACATTCTGATTATTAGAATTCTGAGGTGCAGGAGCAGGTTCAGGTTCGGGTGCCGATGTCTCCTGTACTTCTGGTTCTTTTACTTCTTCCGGCTCAGATGGTATAGGTTCTTCTTCCGGTGTCATCAGTTTCTCGACTAACTGTCTAGCTACATCGATGGGCATAATCTGCATTATTTCACTATCAATTAAATCACCAATTGTCATCTTAAATGACGTAATAGCAACTGTTTCCTGACTATCAAGACCCATATCTGATGCTTTTTCTGCATCTAATTGCTCATTTAATGCCTCAGGAGGATTTATGTCAATCTTCTCACCTAACATTTCAGATAATGAGGTAGAAGATGATCCTACCATTTGATTCATCGCTTCACTAATTGCACTTAAATGCAAATCCGTTAACTCATCCGAAACATTAGTGCCGTCACCGCCCATCATTAAGTCAGTTATAATTTTAACATCTTTTTCTTTAAGAATCAAAAGGTTCATACCTTCTATTCCTGTTTTATAGCCAATTTTTATGATTACATAGGGGAAATCGATGTTATCAGTAAAAGCATTCATTGTTGATGTTGTAACTTTTGGTGTCGTTATAGAAACTTTCTGTCCTAATAAAGTATATAAAGTCGTTGCTGATGTTCCCATGCTAATATTCCCAACTTCACCCATAGCATCTATTTCTTGATCTGTTAGTTCTTCAACTTCTACATCGTCATTTAACAATGCGTCTATTTCATCTTGAGATAATAATTCATCAGCCACTATAGTCATCCCCTTCCTCTAAACACTGTTGTATTTTAACTGCTAATTTATTTTTACTCTTCCCTGGTAAACCTTTAAAAGTAAGTCTATCATCAACATAAACTTCGACTTGTTCATCCGTCTTGTTATCTAAAACCATAACATCACCAGGTCTAATATTTAATAGTTCCTGTACGCTAATTGTCGTTCGACCAATAATGGCTTTTAATGCTAACTTTGATTTTTTTAATTGTTTCTTAACTTCTGTTTTTTGTTCATCAGTTACCTTTTTCTTTGACATATCTGAAAACCATAACTTAGTACTAAGATTAGGTAAAATAGGTTCAATTACTTTGTGGGGTAAACAGATATTCATCATACCTTCAGAATTATTAATTTTAATATTTAAAGTTATAAGTGCGATGGATTCTGTTGGTGAGGCTATCTGAGCAAACTGAGAATTTGTTTCAATATCAATCAACTTTGGGTTCAATTCGATAATATTCTCCCATGAATCCTTCATTAAGCCAAGAAACCTTTTTAAAAATGACTTTAATAGCGATATTTCAATTTCAGTTAATGATCTATTAATTGAACTTTTATCATTTCTTTCACCGCCACCTAAAACACGTTCAATCATTGTAAAAACTACATCTGATGATAATTCTACTATAACTTCTCCATCTAATGGTTCTAGTTTTACAATTCCTAAGATTGCTGGATTTGAAATTGAGTTGCTAAACTCATTAAAAATTAAACTTTGTGTGGATAAAACATCTACTTCAGTAAATGTTCTTAAATAACCAGATAAGAAGTTATTTAAAAGCCTTGAATAATTCTCATGGATGTTTTCTAGAGTTTTTAACTGCTCTTTTGCAAATTTATCTGGGCGTTTAAAATCATATTTTCTTACTTTTTTCTCGCCTTGTTCATCCTCGATTTCTTTGACGTCAACCTCACCAGTATTTAAGGCGGTTAACAGTTCATCAATTTCATTTTGGGATAGTACTTCTGACATTTAACCACCGCCTTTTTTAAAGATTGAAATTAACCTTGAATTATAAATTCTGTGAAATATATATTAGAAATTGTTTCATTATCACTTTCAAGGGTTTCTATAACCATTTGCTGAATTTTTTCTCTTAATCTTTTTTGACCTGTAGCTTTTTGAACATCTTCAAATTTTTCAACTCTAAAAATTTCATAAATATTGTTCATAATCGCTGTTTTATTCTTAGTTATTTTGGGTAGTGTTTCTGGGTCCGTATATTCAATAACTACATTAAACTTGGCAATTTTATTCTCTGTTGCAATATTTGAGTACATTTCACCTAATTCGTACTCCTCATAGACAATTTCTTCTTCTCCACTATCAGAATTAAAAACTAAAAAAAATGCAGCTAAACCTCCGACAATAAGTACCACAACTACAACAGCAATAATTATTATTTTCTTCATAATTTATTCCCCTTCGTCTGTTTCTGGTTGTCTTGTTGTGAAAAACTCTCTCATTACAACAATATCAACTCTACGATTCTGGCTTCTACCTTCAGGCGTCTCATTCGTAGCAATAGGATAGTATTCTCCATAGCCAGATGCTGATAACCTTTTCGGCACTATACCAACTTCATCTAAAAAGTACCGAATAACATTTGTTGCTCTTGTTGTAGACAACTCCCAATTAGACGGAAATTCCGCCGAACTCATTGGCACGTTATCTGTATGCCCTTCAACACTTATTACTCTTTCTGTAAATGGATCATCTAATAAAATGTTTCCGATTACTTCTAAAGCATCTCTCGCTGGATCTTTTAGAGATGCTTCTCCAGAATCAAATAATGCATTATCAGGAAACCTAATTAGTAATCCTCTATTAATAACTTCTGCCGTTATTTCTAACTCTATATTAGCATCATCCAACTGTGATTCTATCTCTTTCTTTAGGTCATCTAAAACCTGTGAGTCTGTTGTTTCATTCGAAGTATTAGTTTCTGGCATTCCAGTAAAAACTAATGGACTATCACTCAGAGTTGTACCACCAGATAAAACCCCGGCCGATCCTTGAAATGATTGCATAACTGCCTCAAATTTTTGTGCATCAATTTCAGAAAAAGCAAATAATAAAACAAAGAAACACATTAGAAGTGTTACTAAATCTCCATAAGTAACCATCCATTCTGGAGCTCCGCCACTCTCTTCATTCTTTTTGTCAGACATTATTGCTCACCCGCCGCTTCCATTTTCTTTCTCACAGAAGGCGCTAAGAAAGATTTTAATTTTTCTTCTATAATACGTGGGTTTTCTCCTGCTTGTATTGATAAAAGTCCTTCTAACATTATATTGCGCACCAAAACTTCTTGAGAACTTTTATATTTTAATTTCTCAGCAATTGGTATAAATATTAGATTTGCAAATAAAGATCCATAAAAAGTTGTTAATAGAGCAACTGCCATTTTAGGACCGATAGTTGTTGGGTCATCTAAACTCTGAAGCATCCCTACTAAACCAATTAATGTCCCGATCATACCAAAAGCAGGAAAGTTTGCACCTAAAGCTTCAAACATGCCACTACCAATACCATGCCGGTCTTCTACATTAGATATTTCACTTTCTAAAATATTTTGCACTAACTCAGGATCAGTTCCATCTACTATTAACATAATTCCTTTTTGTAAAAATTGATCATTTATGTCACCTGTTGCATCTTCAAGAGCTAATAAACCTTCTCTTCTAGCAACATTAGCTAATTCAATAATTTGTTTAATTATTGAATCGGCACCGTATTCATTCATATTTATAGCTTTCTTCAAGACATTACCAATTGATAAAGCCTTCGCTAAAGGATAAGAAACGAAAAACGCTGCAGTTCCCCCGCCAATAACAATAATTATTGATGCTGCATCAATATAAGCTCCAATAGAAGAGTTTGTAAGTATTCCCCATACAACTAAAGCCATACCAATGACTATCCCACCAATAGTTGCTATATCCATTCATTTCACCTCTCTTAAGTATGTATCTTTCTCTTATATTTTATAATTTTTTCTATCACTTCGTCAACACCTTCTTTTACAACAATCTTCTTATCATTTGATAATTTGATAATTGTATCCGGTGTTTCTTCTATTACTTCTATTAAATCGTCATTTAATACGAAAACATTCCCATTAAAGCGTGTGAGTTTTATCATAAAACCATCCTTAAAAAGAATACCTAGGGTTTCCTAGGTATTCATATTATATTATCTTTTTAGGTTAACTAATTCTTGTAAAATCTCATCTGAAGTAGAAATAACTCTTGAATTTGCTTGGAAACCTCTTTGAGTCGTGATCATTTCAGTAAACTCTTTAGATAAGTCAACATTTGACATCTCTAATGCACCAGGGTTTAACGCGCCAAAACTACCTGTAGATGGTTGTCCATACTTAGGGGTACCAGAGTTGTTAGTGTTGATAAACATGTTGCTACCAACCTTTTCTAAACCAGCAGGATTATCAAAATCAGCTAAAGTAATAGTCCCTAGTGTTTGACGCTCACCATTCGTGAATACGCCTACAACTTCTCCCTTTGAAGAAATATTAAAGGAATTAATACTACCTGCTGAGTTTCCGTCAAAAGCTACTGTTTTAGCATCTGTTTCTTGTGAGTACTGTGTGAAAGTTCTTGTTTTAGTCGTATCACCATTTTGAAAAAATATACTTCTATCAAAACCAATTGTTATATCATCAGCACCAGCAACGTCAATATCTATGGTTGACTGACCAAGCGGATTATTTGTCGTAAGTGACTCTAAACTTCCTTCCGCTAATGTAGCATCACCACCAAAAGTCACCAAATCTACTACTTGTCCTTCTTCATTAAAGAGAGCATAAATCTCATTACCATCTGTTGTTGATAAATCACCATCCCCAACCGTTGTTCCATCACTATTCCCAACATAATAATCTCCGTCAGAATCTTGAACAGAAACTTCTTTTAACATATAATCCTGAGGCAATGCACCATAAGTAGGGTTATACTTGGGATCTAAATCACTAACATTTCCATTTAAACCACCATCTATTGTATTAGGTGTATACTCTACAGGAATTGCATCACCATGAAAATTTATACTCATGGTATGAACATCACCCAAAGAATCGTATATGTCAACTGTTGTTGTATAGTCACCATCTGAACTATTAATATTACCTTGTAACAATATTTGTTCTGTCATAGTCGCTTTTTTTGTTTCAGATTTGTTAATCTGTACAGGATTAAAATCAGTATCTAAAACTTTATAACCTTCAGCAGTTACTAAGTTACCATTTCTATCAACAGTAAAGTTCCCTGCTCTCGTATAAAATTTATTTTGAGCATTGGCATCATTTGTTACTACAAAGAATCCACTACCATCAATCATTAAATCAGTTGGGTTATCTGTTCTTTGTGTTGATCCTTTTTTATGGTTAACAGAAATAGAACTAACACCTGCACCTAAACCAATTTGTTGTGGATTTGTACCACCACGTCCGTCTGTTGGTGAGCCAGCACCTTTTATTGTTTGTGAAAATACTTCTTGAAATGTTACATTTGAACCTTTGAATCCTACAGTATTAACATTTGCAATGTTATTCCCGATAACATCCATTTTTGTTTGATGAACACTTAACCCTGAAATAGCAGCATACATTGATCTCATCATAATAAATGACCTCCTTATTTGTTTGCAATAATTGGTTCTATCAATCAGTCAAGAACCATAAGCTTCCTTAAAAGGTCCAGCTTAAATAATTACTGCGCCGTCTATATTCGTAAATACATTTTCTTTTAAATCTTCACCAGTTGTTGCTGTAATAACTGTATTATTTTTAATGCTTGTTATAAACGCATTATCTCTTAGAATAATCAGTGCTTCTTTTACACCTTTTGCCTTTGCCTTATTCACAGCATCTGATATTTGATTTATATCATCCGTAGACAAGTTTATATTTCTTTTTTCTAATCTTTGAATTGCATGCTTAGAAAAAATAACTTTATCTTTTTTGCTTATTTGATCTAAAACTTCTTTAAAGCTCTTATTATTAGTCAAATTAACATTATTCACTTGCTTTTTTTGTGTATCATTGACACCATTAATACGGCTTCTATTCAACACATAATCATTTGAGATATT
>DATFJG010000004.1:0-32438 GCA_035269305.1 Clostridia bacterium | reverse complement strand
TTTTTTCCAAGTTACTCAGCATTTACATTCCCATTAATCATTAGTGCTGTGGCTGCACTAAAAACTAGATTTTTTCTTTCTAGTTTAGAGTATGAAATTTATTACTTAAACTTATATTCTGAATTTATTCGTTATTTTTCATTATTAGTTACTGTATTTGTCCTTTTAAATTATATCGTCTTCTTTAGAAAAGAATATCTAACAAAAGAGGAATTAAAAACCAAACTACAAACTAATTAAGTAGCAAAAAAAGTAATAGAGAACTCGTTTTGAGTTCTCTATTTTTTAATTAAGAATAAGATTACTAATGGCTTTCCCTGGGGGAACAATTGGCAGTACATTTTCATCAATATTTATTTTACATTCAACAAATAATGGTTCATTAAAATCATAATCTGCTAAAACTTGATTCAGATCATCTAGAGACTCAACTTTTTCTCCTGGAATGCCATAGGCATTTGCCAACATGATATAGTCAATATCTTCAATATCTGTTTCAGCATATCGTTTATTCTGAAACATCTTTTGCCATTGTCGAACCATTCCCAAAGTATTGTTATTGAATAATAACACTAGAATCGGCAAGTTGTATTTTTTAATTAGGGATAATTCATTACAATTCATTCTAAAACTACCATCACCTGTGACTAAAAGAACAGCACGATCTTTGTTACCGGCTTTAGCACCCAAAGCCGCTCCTAAACCATACCCCATTGTCCCTAACCCACCTGATGTTATGAAAGTGTCAGAGTGATTAAAATTCCAAAACTGAGCAGTCCACATTTGATGTTGCCCTACATCTGTTGCGACAATCGTATCCATTGGTAGTTTGTTCTGAACCATTTTTAAAATATTTCCTGGATGGAAATCCATTGGACTAAATACTGATTTTTGCTTTAAAGCATTTACCTCCACTAGCCAATCATCATGTTTCAACTTATCATCTAGTTGACTAATGATTTCTTTTAATATTTCTTTTGCATCTCCAGCCAACTTAACTTCTGAGAAAATATTCTTATCTAACTCTGTCTTATCAATATCAATATGAATAACTTTTGCATTTTTAGCAAATTTCTCTGGATCACCAATTACACGATCACTAAAACGTGCACCAACAGCAATAATTAAGTCTGAAGACATAACTGCTAAATTAGCTTCTGAGAAACCATGCATTCCTACTAATCCTAAAGATAATTCATGTTCCCTAGGAAAACAACCTAAGCCCATTAATGTGTTCACAACGGGTATATTATAACTATCAGCCAACTGAAACAATAAATCTTCTGCTTTGGATAGTTTAACACCACCACCTGCGTAAATTACAGGCTTTTTAGCAGATTTTATTAACTCAACTGATTCTTTAATTTTTGCTAAATTATTGGTATTTGTAACTAGATCATTTTTTATTTTTACATTTAAATGCTTATACTCGCAGGAGTTTATGAAAATATCCTTTGGAATATCAATGAGTACAGGACCTGGCCTACCACTAGAAGCAATTAAGTAAGCTTCCTTTACTGTTCTCTCCAGATCTTCGATATCATCAACTAAATAATTGTGTTTAGTAATTGACATGGTTACACCAGTAATATCTATCTCTTGAAAAGAATCCTTCCCAATAATTCCTGTGGGTACTTGGCCTGAAATCACTAACAAAGGAACTGAATCCATGTATGCTGTAGCTATACCAGTAATTGTATTTGTTGCCCCAGGGCCAGATGTCACAAAACATACACCTACTTCATCAGTAGTTCTTGCATAACCATCAGCTGCATGTACTGCTCCTTGTTCATGAGCCCCTCGGTAATGATTAAAATAATCCTTTTGATCAAATAGTTCATCATATAAAGGAATAACAGCACCACCTGGATAACCAAATATATCCTTTGTTCCCATTTCTTTGAGAGCTTCTAATACTATTTTCCCTCCATTTAACACCATATACAACAACCTCCTATAGACAAACAGCTCCATGTGATGCAGACGAAACTATCTTTCGATATTTCTTTAAATAACCTGTCACATGACTTTCTTTTACTTGTAGTTTTTCTCTTCTCTGCTTTAAAATCTCTTGACTTACTTCTAAGTTCAAGTCACCTTTTTCAATATCAATCGCAATAGCATCACCATTTTCAATTAAAGCTATCACGCCGCCATCATAAGCTTCAGGAGAAATATGGCCAATTGCCGCACCTTTTGTTCCACCTGAAAAACGACCATCTGTAATTAAAGCCACAGAATCATCAAGACCCATGCCAGCTAAAGTAGACGTTGGCGTAAGCATTTCTCTCATCCCAGGGCCGCCTTTAGGGCCCTCATAACGAATAACAATTACGTCGCCAGGTTTTATCCGCCCATTAAGAATGGCTTCAACTGAAGCCTCTTCAGAATCAAAAACCTTAGCGGGTCCCTTTGTGTATAGCATTTGATCAAGGACAGCTGATTTCTTTACAACAGCACCTTCTGGCGCAATATTTCCAAATAATATCTTTAAACCACCGGTCTTAGAATAAGGCGCTTCAATTGACCGGATTACTTGGTGATTCAGTACTTTTTTATTTTCTATTCTTTTTCCAATGGATCCCCCATCTACAGTTATAACATCAAGATTTAATAAGGATTTTTTAGAGAGCTCATTCATTATTCCGCTGAGCCCTCCAGCATGATGTAAATCCTGCATATGATAAGGCCCCGCTGGCGATAACTTACATAAATTCGGAACTTTATTACTAAACTCATTGAAGATATCTAAATCTAACTTGACTTGTGCTTCTTCAGCAATCGCCATTAGATGAAGGACTGTATTAGTTGAACAACCCAATGCCATATCTACTACTAGTGCATTTTGAAAGCCTTCTTTAGTCATAATATCACTTGGCCTAATATCCTCCTGAACTAGATGCATTACTTTCATTCCAGCTCTTTTTGCCAGCAATTTCCTTTCAGAGTATACTGCTGGAATTGTACCATTGCCTTCAAGGCCCATACCAATGACTTCTGTCATACAATTCATTGAATTGGCAGTAAACATACCTGCACAAGAACCACAGGTTGGACAGGATTCATTTTCTAGAACTTTCAGATCATCTTCAGAAATTCTATTAGCTTTTAATTGACCGACCCCTTCAAAAACAGTAGTAAGATCATAATTCTTATGACTTGATAACATAGGCCCACCACTAACAATAACCGTAGGTAAGTCTAGTCTCGCAGCTGCCATTAAGGCACCTGGTACTGTTTTATCACAGTTAGGTACCATAACTAACCCATCTAAACCATGTGCCTTGGCCATGATTTCAATTGAATCAGCAATTAGTTCTCTGCTGACTAATGAATATTTCATGCCTTCATGGTTCATAGCAATACCATCACAAACAGCAATTGCTGGGAACTCTAATGGCGTTCCGCCTTTCATTAAGACGCCTCTTTTAACAGCATCAGTAATATCATTTAGATGAACATGTCCTGGTACAATTTCATTAAAAAAATTAACAACACCAATTAATGGTTGATTGATCTCCTCATCTGTTAACCCGGATGCTTTTAGTAATGATCGATGAGGTGATTTTTCAAAACCACTTTTCATCTCATTACTTTTCATCTTTTAACCAACTCATCATACCACGAAGTTCTTTTCCAACTTTAACAATTTTATGATCTAACTCACTTGCACGAGAGGAATTAAACATTGGACGTTTTAATTTATTTTCTAATAACCAATTTCTTGCAAACTCTCCACTTTGGATTTCAGAAAGCACTTTTTTCATTTCTTTTTTCGTTTCTTTTGTTACAATTCTCTTACCAACAGAATAGTCGCCATACTCAGCAGTATCACTTATTGAATCTCTCATTTTTTCGAAGCCACCCTCGTAAAATAAATCAACAATTAACTTCATCTCATGTAGACATTCAAAGTATGCAATTTCTTCTTGGTAACCCGCTTCTACTAAAGTCTCAAAACCTGTTTTAATTAATTCTGTTACACCACCACATAATACCGCTTGTTCTCCAAATAAGTCCGTTTCTGTTTCTTCTTTAAAAGTTGTTTCTAAAATGCCCGCTCTAGTGGAACCAATTCCCTTTGCATAAGCCTTTGCTAAATCTCTACAATTACCTGTTGCATCATTTTCAATAGCGAATAATGCTGGTACACCCTTGTTATCTTCATAGACTCTTCTTACTAAATGTCCTGGTCCTTTAGGCGCTACCATGAATACATCTACGTTGTCTGCTGGTTTTATTTGTCCAAACCGAATATTAAATCCATGAGCAAAAGCTAATGCGTTACCCGCTTCTAAATTTGGAGCAATATCCGCGTAGTAAGCATCTGCTTGTAATTCATCTGGTATTAACACCATTACAACATCGCCACGCTTAGCTGCTTCAGCCGTAGTAAAAACTTCAAGTCCATAATCTTCAGCCATTTTTTTTGATGAACTGCCTTCTCTTAATCCTACAATTACATCTACACCACTATCCTTTAAATTCATTGAATGGGCATGGCCTTGTGAACCGAAACCAATTACTGCTACTGTTTTTCCTTTTAACACCTCTAAGTTAGCATCTTCATTGTAATACATTTGCATTTTTCTTCCTCCTTTAAATTCTTTTGACTTATTCAATAATTTCTACATCTTCTAAACAATACAATTTGTCTAGTAATTTTTTTGCAAGCATTGCCGTTTGATGATCTTTATCTTTAAGGGTGATAAAGATATCAGAATAATCATTTTCCATATCCTTTGAGTAGACATCTAAAATGTCAATTTTCTTTCTCCTTAATGTGCCTAATGTTCTTATCAAAGTATCTAACCCATAGTCTCCTTTTGCATAAACTTGTGTATTCATTCACATCCTCCCTTTCATTTCATATAATAAAAAAAGACTTTTCCCTCACTATAAAACATGCTCTGTCTTATAGAGATGAAAAAATCTTTTTCCATGGTACCACTCTATTTATAGGTATACTATACCTATCACTTTATTCGAATCTAACAATTCTAGCATCATTAACGGGTGCCACCGACTAAATTTACTTATTTCAATTTAGCTACTCAGAGGTGATTCATTTATTAGTCTTACTACCAATTTCCAGCAACCATTGGCTCTCTTAAAATAAGAATTAACAAATTGTCCTCTTCAAAGTATTTTTTAAATTATTGTAACTTATTATAAAGGGAAATAATCCCTATGTCAAACATTATTTTGAATTTTCTGATAATAGTAGGATTTAAAACTACTACAGGCCTTTTCTACCGGTATATTTAAGCGTTCTTAATATATATTTTGAATTTTTACTTTCAAGCAAAAGATTTTAATCCTTTTATAAGAAATAAAGGACAAGGTTTCAGTTATGATAAATCCTTGTCCTTTCTTATTTAATAGAAAATATCTATTATACTATTTTTTACTCCAATCCTTTAAATCACCTACTAACTCCCAAGTTCCTGAATATGGTTGATCCGTTATATTATTGCTATTTTGTTTTAATCCATTCCTGCTAAATGCCATATTTTCAATTGTTTTTACTGAGCTACCAATTTTTACTAATGAAATATAGTTATAACCAAAGGCACCATATCCTATTGAATCAACTGAATCTGGTATAATAACAGAAGTTAATTGATTATTAGAAAATGCTCCAGCTCCAATTGTTATTACTGTGTTAGGTATTGTAACAGAGCTAATATTATTGCCAGAAAAAGCATATTTTTCTATATATGTTGTACCATTACTTATTTGGTCTGACATAAATCTGTTTCCAAATACTAAAGCATAAGTACCGTCTTTTGTGTAAACTGCACCATCAAAACTGCTAGAATAATAAGGATTGTTTTTATCTATTGTTATTTTTAAATCTGGGTTAAATGAAAATGCACCTTCTCTAATTGATATTAATGAGTCACCTATAGAAACCGTTTGTAATTGATTGTTATTAAAGGCAAATATTCCAATTGTTTTCACAGAGTTTGGTATTGTAACCGCAACTAATTGATTCATATTAAAAGCATAATTATCTATTGTAGTAACTGAACTGGGTATTGTAACAGAAGTTAGTTCATTACTAGTAAATGCCTCTCTGCCTATTATTTCTACACCATCTTTTATGTTATTAGCAACAGTTTTAGATCCAGACAAAAGTGTTTTTCCATCCTTTGTATATAATCCACCTTTAAAACTCATAAAGTTTTCGTTTCTAAAATCGACTTCAATTACTAAATCTGGGTTGTCGTTAAATGCACTCTCTTTTATTGTTATAATTGAATCTGGTATTGTTACTAATTTTAGTTTTTTATCAAGCATTGCAATATAATCAATCTTAGTTATTACTACGTCATCAATTTTAGAAGGAATATCAACTTCCGTATCATTTCCAACATACTTTACAATAGTGTTCCCTTTCCAGACAAAACCAGCTACTGTTGCCTCTTGAGCTGTCATTATTGGTCCTGGTGCTGTCGCAAGAGATAAGTTGTATCGTAAAAAAGACGTATCGCTAATAATCTTCACTGAGTCTGGTATTTTTTCTAAAGTTAGTGGATTATTCTCTAAGCCCTCTTCTTCTACTTCTATTATTTCTGATTCTTCTATTGGTTCTTCTATTGGTTCTTCTATTTTTTCTTCCTCTGGCTCTTTTTCTTTTATAGCATCTTCCACTTCATACTCTTGGTGTTTAGAATGAATACGTTCTGTTATTGCTATAGCCTGCTCTCTTGTTGTAGTACCATAGCCTGATAGTCTTTGAGTATCCGTTATTGCCTTTGGCATAAACTTTTCAGCATCACCCTTTAGAATGCCTTCTTTACTCATAAATAACACATATGAAAGAGCCCATGATGAAATATCTGACTTATCCGAAAAATTTGGAGCACCTATTCCCGAATAATTTAAATTAGGATAAAGTTTTTGCATCCCCCGACCAAACATGACAGCAAGTTGCTCTCTGTTAGTAATTGCATTTGGCTCAAATGTTGTAGGTGTGGTACCTGTAGTAATTCCCAAAGAATATGCTTTCATAATCTGTACATTCGTAGTATCTGTAAATGGATTTGACTCTGGTATAGGCACCTTATTACCATCTAATTTCTCATAAAGCAAAACAACTAGCTCACATAACTCTTCCCGAGTTGCAGGTTTAGTCATGTCCTTGCCTTTCAGCATAGGTGGTAGAACACCATTTTTACTAGCATTTTCAATTTCTTTTTTTGCCCAATCTGATGCATCAAAATATATAGAATCATCTGCATATGTTATAACTGAAATGCTGGATAAGAATAATAAAACAATTAATAATAGACTGAATATTCTTATAATTAAACTTCTTCTTATATTAACCATAGCTTTTCCTCCTTCTATTGATTTTACAATACATTCTAAACCAAAAGATAGCATTTTAGACATTGAAAAAATACATCATAAGATTTACTACTTACAAATATACTGTAAATAAGCTAAAGAATTAGTTACTCTCTAGATTTTTTGTTAAAAACCCCACTTTTAATAGTGAAGGGATTCTAACAATCTTATTATTATTAGGAATTTTACAGCCATCAAGGATTGAATCTAATCAGAGTAAAAACTGATTTATTTTATATTTTCTCGTAGGATTGTACTAGTAGGATTTTCAATAAATAATTGAAATAGTAGAAAAGATTTAATCCATTTACCGTTACTATTGCTACTATACTGTAGATTATTTCACTTCATTACCAAGTCTCAATTATATCATTTTTTACCATATTCGTCAAAACCACACCAACTAGTGTAGTTTTGAAAAATAATAGGAAAGCCAGTTGAAATATAATGAATTTTTCAAGGAAATATCATTTTCTTATACTTAGAAATTAAAGATCCTAAAGCTACTAATATTTTATATAAAAAAAACCTGATTTGAGTTTTATCAAATCAAGTTTGATTTATTATAAATAATCGCACGAGATATTTTTGGTGATTTTTATTGAGCTTATTGAGATATTTCACTGATAAGTAATATTTAATCAATTTTAATATCTTAATAAATTATAGATTTAACACAATTTCTTATATCAGATTTTATACTATTTTTTTCTGCTTTTAAATTCTGATAATAATTCCTATAGGATGAATCTAATAACTCTAACGATTGAATTATTTTTTTGTAATCGAAATTTTCTGTTTTCATGGCATTAATCTGCTTAACCATTTTGCAATAGCCTGCAATTTTTGGATCATATTCAATTCCTATAAATGGTGTCTCACATATTGACGAGAGAACTAGTGAATGCAGACGCTCACCAATGAGTACATGAGCGGATTCGATTTTTTTGAATAACTCATCTTGTCTCTCATGATAATCGATTATATTTACATTACTATTAGTATTAATCCGGCTGAGAATTTCATAATCATCTGGCATCATCAATGGTAACAATTCAACTGTATATCCTTTTAATTCTAATGATTGGATTAGTTTTTCTGCTTCAAGAATCTTTGTCTCATCATAATGCTTCCAAGGTCTAAGAGAAATAATAGCTAATTTAGAAGATTCTTTTTCTTTGTATGTGCTTTGAACTTTAAAGTCTTTAAGAAAAACTGCATCTCCAACAACTTCAACATTTTTTGTTATCCCTAAACTTGTTAGAAATTCCTTAGATTGATAATCTCTTAAAATTATTCGATCAACTTTCCTTAATACCCATTTCACTATTTTTTTGTTAAACTTACCTCTAATTGGTCCAATGCCATTGAATAGAAATATTGTTTTTTTACGAAAAATTTTCCCTAGTCCAATTAATCCTAAATAAAAATAAAGGGACTTTGACGATGTGGCATCTTGAAGTAGAGAACCACCACCACTGGCAACTATATCTGAAGTAATAATTTCATGTATTATTTTTGAAAATTTTGAACGCGAAACTGGTACTACATTATGAACCTTTTGAGTCTTTTCGTAATTATAAGTTAAAACTTTAAAATTAAATTGATTATTCATGGTATTGACAATAGATTCTAGAATTAAATCATCACCTAAATTATCATACCCATAGTACCCAAATAGAAAAACAGTTTTCATAATTACTCCTAATTTTCAATTTCTTCAATGCCATATATAACTGGTGTGGTTTCAACTAATTCATTATAGATTTCCATTAGATTTCCAATTTTTATTATTTTATTACCCATAGTTATGTTTGAACCATTCTTGCTACCCGAACCTTCAATAACAATATAAACATCCTTCTTACTTGGATGAACTGCTTTAACAATTTCTCCAGTACTGTTAATAGAAATCAATTCATGGTCAATAACATCAATAGATTTGACATGACCAACTGCTTTATTTGTTTCTGATACATAAATCAAATCTCCAGGAGAAATATTATTATACGTTGCTTCCCTAACACCGGACAATAAGAACTCAATTGCATAATCTCTGTTGGTATTCAAAACATCCACTTGCAAATCATCACTTCGAAAAACCATTGACCCTCCTAAAATTCCTAAAGCCAATATCACGAGTATCACGATTAAGTCAAAATAATGAATTAAACCAAATATTTTTTTATTTTTCATCAAGCGGACCACCTATAACCCTTTCATAAATCTCAATTGTTTCTAAAACAGTCTGATCAAGTGAGTAATTTTTTAGAATAATCTCTCTAGAAAATTCGCCTAAAACATTGCCATCTTGAGTCTCTAACATTGAAATTGCTTTCTCAATGTCTTTCATCAACAGTTCAATTGAATATTTCGTACTGCAATTACGGCCAGTAAAATTGTCTGAATAGGCATCCTCTATGATGTTTTTATCAAAAAAACCTAGGTAACCTTCACCACCAGCTAAAACTACAAGACGCTCAGATGCCATGGCTTCTAAGGCACTTCTTGAAACAGCAACCACTATATCTGATAAATTGATGATCTTATGAATATCTGAACGCTTCCCTAAAATTTTTACAGATGAGCTTTTAGAAAGACCATTTAATTCTTCAAAACGATCACCATCACCTACAACCATTAACTCTAAGGCCCTTTCAGAATTTATCTTTTTAAAATCTCTTGCTAAATCGATTGCAATTTGTCCTAGTTTCCCATCCATCCGACTAACAAGCATTATTCGAAGAGCATCTGATGAAAGCTCTAGAGATTTTATTAACTCTTCATCTTTTTCGCTTTTCTTAAATTTATTTGTATTAATACCATTGGGTATGATCTTAATAATGTTTTTATCAACATCAAAAGCTTTCATTATATGTTTTTTTATGTCTTCACTGACAGATATGACAAACTCTCCATAAGTGGTAATATATTTATAAAGACTATTTGCTTCAACCTTAGCATGGGCAGTTGTAATAAAATGTACACCTGTTACTTTAGATAATAAATCACCTATGAAAGCAGGCATTCTTCCATGGGCATGTATAAGATCAATAGCGTTATCTTTTACATATTTCCGCAACTTGATCAAAGTTAAACATATGTTTAAAGGGTTTTTGCTATTAATTGGTAATTTATAATGGTCTATGCCTTCTTTTCTTAACTCCTCTTCGTAGATACCACCACTAGAAGTTACAAAGCTCTTATAGCCATGTTTTTTTAATGCTTCAACAAGATTTATAAGATGGGTTTCTGCACCACCGATATCTATTGAATCAATGATCATTAATATATTCATTATTTTCCCTTACTTTCATAAATTTTACGTTAAATGTAATCAGCAGTCCAGTAATCAACCAAAATTGAAAGATGATTTTAGGGTTGTAAAGAATATGTTCCGCTACCCCATGTATAAATAAGCCTGCTATCCCACTAAATAAAGCCACCGTAAATATTTTATCTTGAGACATTTTTTGATAGCGTATGTCTTTTAGTAATTTTCCTAACAACCAAATAAACAGTATTAAACCTAATATGCCAATTTCAATCATCAACTCTAGATATGTGTTATGGGCATGATAAGGTGAGAAATCCTTTATATATAGACTAGAAATACTTCTGAAACTCTCAAAACCTAGGCCAACGCCTGTTACAAAGAAATCTTTAATAATATTAATAGAATTCTCCCATATTTGAAATCTATAAAAATTGGAACTATCCGATAAGCTACCAATTGATTTGATCCGCATCATAATAGAGTTCGGCAGAAAAAATATACCTATAACGCCTACTGGGATGAGTTTTATTACTAAATCTTTCTTAAGAAGTAAAACTAATACACCAACAGCGAATACAAGACCTAACCAACCACCTCTTGAAAAAGTTAATAGCAAAGCAATCAACAAAATCATGCCTATCAATGCATAGATTATTCTTTTTCTTCCTTCTACTGATAGAAGACGAGCAAAGGTTAATGGTATAATCATAATTAAATACTCAGCATATAGATTTGGGTTTTCAAAAGTTGAAAAGACTCTTATTGAAATATTTGATGATGGGTCAACCCACCCACTACCCATAGGTTCACCACTAAAGTATTGGTAAAAAGCATAAAATGCTGTCATAAAGCCAATAACTATAATGAAATCTATTAGTGTATACAAATCCTTTTTCTTTTCAATGCCGTTGATTAAATGAATAATCATTAAAATTGATAAACCGTTAATTATTAAATCTCTCATACTTCCGGATACGTTTACTGATAAAACAGTATTGATTGTAAAAACTATTAACATTAATACAAAAACTGTGTTGTATCCATTGATATTTATTTTAAAATCTTTTTTTATTATCCAGTGGATGAAGCCACTGATAACTGATAATAATAATATCATAATTGTCAATTGATCTGGTAAAAAAGGTATACTTATAGCCAACAAGTAGATTCCTATCTTAAAATATCTAAAAATAAAATAGATCACTACAAGGCCAATAAGAATAGCCATGAGCTTATAAAATCCAATGGATAAACTGATTAGAAAAAAAGCAACCGCTATTAATAGGGTAAAAATCTTACTACCCTTAATGTTTTTCTTATATTGATTAATCTTTATAATAATCCAACTGGAATAAGCTTTAGGTAGAGTAAAGCTTATTAATACTAATCCGTCAAGGATGGCAGTAATGGAAAGTATTATAAATTGAGTGTTGTAGTTAACCAAATCATAAACTACCCTGAAGTTTAATAGATAAAATACAAGTACGAAAAAATATGTAAAAACTAAATCTATTTCTAACTTAAAAATTCTTTGGATTATTTCAATTGAAAATGAACCCTTGGTTAAAGTTTCATAAATCCTATGAAGTTTTATAAAAAGCCATTGAACAAATTTTACTAAGAAATTGTTCTTTATTTCTTTTTCTCTTAGATTATAATTCTTTCGATTTAAGAATCTCCCCAATAAAAAAGATGCTTTAAGCCTTTTCATGAAAGTACTTAGACAAGAGACTATAAATCCAATAATTAGGCTCCTGTGGATATCTTCCTTGATTTTTTTAATCAGATGATAAGTTATACTACCGGTCATGATTATTCCTCACTCTTTTTTAAATCTATTACTTCAACATTCGTTACATACAAAGCTGATTTAATACGACTTTCGGAGCCAATAAAATATCTTCTCGACCCAATTAAAACACCATTACCATCGAACAGTCCTTGACCTTTCAACTCTACAGTTAAATCATATTCATTAGGAATAACTGCATATTCAATTTTTTCATCTGTTGAAATCATTTCGCGATGCTTATTAACTGTTACATTCGTTACTTCACCAATAACAAATCCTCTTACAGAATCTTTGATTAAATCTCCTGTTTTTACATTCTCTGCAAAACCAATACTTACTTCTTCAAATAACATTGTCATTTCAAAAGTATCAGACTTGTCAACAGTCATCTCATCAACTTTGTTAAGGCGCATAAAGCCTCCAACTAGAAAAATAATTATAAAAGCAATTATTATAAAATCCACACTATTCATTTTATTGATTATTTTCTTCATTTAATGCCTCCAATTATTTTCTAAATCCTTCGCCTAATACTTCATGGGTTGTAGAAATCATAACAAATGCATTGTGATCGATCTCATATATTATCTCTTTGGCTTTTACCATCTGACCACGGTAAACAACACATAATAGAACCTCTTTATCTGTATCTGTGTATTTTCCTTTACCTTTTAACGATGTAACACCACGTCCTAATTCTTTAATGAGAGCAGAACTAATTTCCTCAGGGTTGGAACTAATTATATAGAACATTTTCGTATAGTCTAAACCTTCTATAATAAAGTCAGCAACTTTTACAATTAAATATAAAGTAATAATTGAATACAATGATGTTTCAACACTTCTATTAACTATACCAGCTGTAATAACAACCATTAGGTCCACAATCATCATCAATTTTGGCACACTAATAAAAGGAATATAGTTATTTAATATTGCTCCTAGTAAGTCCGTCCCACCTGTTGTTCCACCAGATCTAAAAACTAAACCAATGCCAACACCTGACAAAACACCACCAAAAATGGAAGCCAATAATATATCATTGGTAGCAAACACACCAGGAAAATTTGTCTCAAAGTATAACAAGAAAAAAGACAAACTTAAGGTGCCAAAAGCTGTTTTAGCACCCGAATCTCTGCCCAAAATAAATACCCCTATTAAAAATAACGGGATATTTATAACCAAGTTTGTTATGAAAATTTTATAACCAAATACTTTTTTTATGACAACTGCTAAACCTGTTACCCCACCTGGTGCAATAATATTAGGACTTAAAAATAAGTAAATACTTAAAGCTAAAAGCGCAGTACCTATAGTTATTGATAGATAATCAATTACTATTTTTATTTTTTTTTCATTCTTTTCTTTCATAAGATTACCTTTCCATTGATTGTTTATTTAACAGCACCTTAACCATAAATTTTGGAATCTCTAAGATTCTTCCAAATCGTGATGGCTGCTTAATTAAACGATATAACCACTCTAAATTTAATTTAATAAAAAATTTAGGTGCCCTTTTAACGTCACCTGCCCATACATCTAACGCACCACCAACACCCATAGCAACTGATGCATTTAGAATCTTTTTATTATGACTAATCCATTTTTCTTGTCGACTAGCACCTAAAGCAACGAAAAGTATATCTGGTTTTTTTTCATTAATCAAATCTAATACTTCTAAACTTTCTTTTTCATCAAAATAACCATGATGTGTTCCAACTATATTTATGTTTTTATATTTATTATTAATATTCTTTTTTGCTTCTTCTGCAACACCGGGTTTTGAACCTAGAAGAAATATTTTTAACTTTCTTCTATTTGAATACTCCAACATCTTGCCCATTAAATCAAAACCTGTAACACGCTCTGTTAGTCCAAGATTATAAAGTCTAGAAGCAAAAATCAATCCGATACCATCAGGTATAACAAGATTAGATTCAAAAATTGCTTTCTTAAGTTCATCATCTTTTTGTGCCATCATAACAATTTCTGGGTTTGGCGTAAAAATACTAGTGGTCTCATTTTCTTTTAGTAGATCCACAAAATAATCAAAAGCTTCCTTATTGGTTACTTTATTTATTTTAATTCCTAAAATTTTTATTGATTCCATATTATCTAAACTCATATGTCCCCTTAATCATTATCCATAGGTCACTCTTTGCAACGATGCCTCTATTATCGTTTCTTGGGATTAACATTAAATGATTCTTTTTAATAGAATCTCCAGTTAACAAATCAACTCCCACTGTTAAATCTGCAAGTCCGCCGTTTTCACTAGCAACAGCAGTAGCATCACCACTTCTTAATATAAACTCCACACTAGCATCAGTAAAAATTACTGTTTGACCAGCTTTTACCTCAACAACTTCGAATTTGCTACTCGTTGCATTAGTCCCTTGAGTATTACTATCTACATAAATTTTAAACGCTTCAATGCGTTGTTCTAAATATGACAAAGTAACTAAGGGATCAGATGTAATTTCGCTACTAGCATTTGATTCTATAGCAAAAAAAGCAAAAATTAATATGGCTAATCCAATTATAATCACATTTTTTTTCATTCCGACACCTCACGGTCTTCTAATTTATTCATTCAAAAAATAAACTATTTATCATTTAATTAAATAGTTCTCATTGGACTTAAGATAAACCAACAGAAACTTTTAAACTTGTATCTACTGTTTTCATGGTTTTATCACAAAGTTCACCTATTCTATCTTCAAGTCTTTCTTTATCAATTGTTCTTATCTGCTCAAGTAAAATTACAGAATCTTTTATTAAACCAACTTCATCTTTGTTTATTTCAACGTGTGTTGGCAGTTTAGCCTTAGAAATTTTAGCAGTAATTGCTGCTATAATAACTGTTGGACTATAACGGTTGCCAACATCATTTTGGATAACTAAAACAGGTCTAATGCCACCTTGTTCAGATCCTTGTACAGGATTCAAATCCGCTAGATATACTTCCCCTCTTTTAACTACCATAATAATTTAACCTTTCTAACTTTTTTTCATAAGCTTCACAGGCATCATTTTCACAGCAAAATCCCCATCTGGCATACTCAAGATTTATATCTGACATATTTTCATATCCTTCTCTTATTGATTTTAAGTCTTTTAAAATTTCTTCTGGTAATTGAATTTTCATGCAATCAACTCCACTTTTGACATTATACAGTATTTAGTCTAAATAATCAATAGTATCAACAATTTCACCTGATTCTATATAAACTCTTGGTACTCTTCTGCTAATCATACATAAAACCTCATAGTTAATAGTATCTAACCATTTTGCAACTTCATCAACTGATAACTCTTCTTTTTCATTGTAACCAAATAATACTACTTCATCCCCTACTTGTGCTTTGCTTTTGCCTAAATCAATCATTAACTGATCCATACAAATACGACCAATTACTTTTCTGCGACTACTCTTAATTAAAACTTCAGCTTTAGAAGTCAATAGTCTTGAGTAACCATCGGCATAACCTACAGGCAATGTAGCAACCTTCATGTGCCGATCTGCCTTATAAATTAAACCGTATGAAACCCCTTCGTTTTCATCAACATATTTCACGTGACCGACTCTTGTTTTAAAAGTCATAACAGGTTTTAAATTAACATTGTCTCGGCCAACTTCTTCTGAAGGATAGACACCATATAGCATAATACCTGCTCGTACCATATCATAACTAAACTCTGGCAAATCTATAATTGCCGCTGAGTTTGATACATGTTTTATTGGTACTTTGATTTTATTTTTTTCTAATTCATTTATAACTAAATTGAATCGGTTGAACTGTTTAATAGTAAAGGCCTTATCTTTTTCATCTGCCTTGGCAAAATGAGTATATATTCCTTCGAATTTAACATGCTCATACTCAAAGATTGACAAAATCTTATTGTAATCTTCCCAGTTAAATCCTAATCTTCTCATGCCAGTATCTATTTTAATATGTAAAACTGCTTCTTTTCCAAGTTTTTTTGCAGTTTCACTAATATGTGCTACTTGCTCTTCAGAATATACAGTTTGTATAATATTATTTTTGATAACTTTTTCAATGCCTTCGTCAGGTGTATAACCTAAAATTAAAATAGGTACTTCAGAATACTTTTCTCTTATTTCTAAAGCTTCATTGAGTGCTGCTACTGCTAAGCGGTCTGCTCCATTCTCTAGTAAAGTATCAATGACTTTTAAAGCACCATGACCATAAGCATCAGCCTTAATGACTGCTGTGACCAAAGCGTTCTTATCTGTTACACGTCGAACCTCTTCGATATTGTTTTTAAGATGGTCTAAATCAATTTCAACCCAAGTTGGTCTATTGATTACATTTGTCATATGTCTCCCTCCCCGATGATGTTATTTTAACTCTTTAAATACTTGTCCAATTGATTTTACAATGTCTTCTGCTAACATACCATATTCACCTTTTTCCTTAGCTACTAAATCTCCAGAATAGCCATGAATAAATACGCCTAATAAAGCTGCTTTATCAGGTGCTACCCCTTGGGCGATCAGTGATGCAATAAGCCCAGTTAAAATATCCCCTGAACCAGCTGTTGCCATACCTGAGTTGCCATTAACATTAATATATATTTCCCCACTTGGTAAGCCGACAATAGTTCTGGCACCTTTTAAAACAAGAATAACATTATATTCTTTAGTAAAATCTTTTACAATATTTATTTTATCTTTTTTTATTTCTTCTATTGGTCGATCAACTAATCTTGACATTTCTCCAAGATGAGGTGTCAATACAATTTTAGATTTGCTATCTTTAAGTACTTCAATGTTTTTCGAAAGTGCATTTAATCCATCAGCATCAATCACTATTGGTGATTCAGAAGCATTAATAATTTGCTTTAGCAACTCAAATAATTCGTTGCTATTACCGCATCCCGGTCCAATTGCTACAACGTTACTTGCCTCAATGCCTTTCACAACACTAGTAATACTACTCAGATCAATCAAACCATTTGGTGTTTCTTTTAATGGTCTTGTGATAATCTCTACTACCTTTGTTGAAATGATTAAATCAATACTTTCTGGAATAAACAACTCCATGATCCCCACACCAGAGTTTAAAGCTGCTAAACAAGTAAGAATAGCGGCGCCAGATAAACCTCTTGAGCCTGCGATAACAGAAGCTTTTCCATAAGTTCCTTTATGAGAGTCAGCTGTTCGTTTAGGAATATATTCTTTTATCATTTTTTTAGTAATAATAAAAGTTTTAGAAGCTATAGCATCTGCAATTTTCGGAGAAATACCAACATGACCAATTTTTAGGTCCCCATTATAATTAGCTCCAGGAAATAATATATTACCAAATTTTGGTAACCCTAAAGTAATAGTAGCATCTGCTTTAACAGCAATGTTTTCAATAGTACCTGTATCACTATTGACGCCTGAAGGTAAATCTACAGAAATAACTGTGTTGTATAAAGAATTAATCACTTCTATTACTTCAGAAGATAATTCTCTTACAGGACCTTTAATACCTATACCCAAAATTGCATCGATTATTAAATCATTTTTATCAATAATTTGCTCTAAAGATCTAATTTTATATTTATCTTCAATAGTATTTATATCAACTTCTAATTTTCTTAATATATCAAGATTTGATAATGCATCGCCCTTTATTTTATCTGCATCACCAATTACGAAAATTTCAAAGGGTATATCTCTGTTATACAATTGTCTTGCTAAAACAAAGCCATCACCACCGTTATTTCCGAGACCACATAAAATGATTACTTTGGAAAATTCCTTGTTTAAATCTTTTATATAATCAAATATACTTCTGCCTGCATTCTCCATTAATAGACGACTCGTCATTCGAAAGTCTTCTATGGCAATTTCTTCTAAATGTCTCATTTCTTGTTGATTTAAGATTTTCATCTAAACATCTCCCTATTCAATCAAACAATTTGCTATTGCATGACTTTTATTATGAGCAATTGATAATTGCAAATTGCTACACTTTTGATCTTCATAAATATCTTTTGCTTTACCATGTAAAACAACTATTGGCTTACCTAAATCATCTCTCAAAACTTCAATGTCTTTCCAATCAAATATTATTCCTGTACCAAGTGCTTTTGAAACAGCTTCTTTCGCTGCAAAATTACCTGCAACTGTTTCAACTTTATTATTCCTTGATTGAAACATGACTCTTTCCTTTTCAGTAAACATGCGTTTAATAAAATTATCTCTTTTGATCATTGCTTTTTCTATACGTTCAATTTCAATTATGTCTGTTCCAATACCTTTAACCATCTAATACACCTTATTGTTAGGTCTTCTACCACTCAGTACATTCAATACATTTTTCGCAGCCATTATAGCCATTTCTTCTCTTGTTTCTATTGAAGCACTACCAATATGTGGTGTTAATACAACATTATCTAAAATCACTAATTCCTTATTGATTTCTGGTTCATTCTCAAAAACATCTAATCCTGCTCCATATATTGATTTACTCTTTAAAACATTAATTAGATCTTCTTCCTTAATAACAGCACCTCTTGATGTATTTATTAAAATCGCATCAGATTTCATTAATGCTAACTCTTTTTTTGTGATCATATGTTTTGTTTCCTTGGTTAAAGGTACATGAATTGAAACAATATCACTTTCCTTTAATAAATCTTCTAAAGGCTTATACAATGCATTAAAACTTTTCTCAAAACTCAAGTCTCTATCATGGTTATGATAAATGACCTGCATATGAAACCCTCTCATTTTTTCAGCAAAACGCTTACCAATTCTACCGGCCCCAATAATACCAAGGGTTTTACTATGTATATCCTTCCCTAGTAGAAGCTTTGGTGAAAAACCATTCCATTTACCTTTTCTAACATAATTGTCTGCTTCAACAATTCTACGTGAGACAGCAAAAAGTAATGAAATTGCAGTTTCTGCTGTCGTATCACTTAATACTTCTGGCGTATTTGTAACAATCAAGTTATTTTCCTTCACATAATCTATATCAAAATTGTTATAGCCAACAGCATAATTAGCAAAAATTTTCGCACGTTTAATCTGAGATAATACGTCGGCATCAAATTTGTCAGTTAAGGCAGTTATTAATCCATCATAAGTATTACCAATTTCGATTAATTCTTTTTTTGTAAGTTTTTTATTGTCAAAATTCTTATCTACTTCAAATTTTTCTCTTAACAACTCATCTGCTACATCAGGAATATTTGAAGTAATATATACTTTTTTCATAGGAATCACCGATCCTTTATAATATTTTCTTGTGTACTCATTATATAATAATTAAGACGTAGTATTCAAATATATCTTATAATAGAGAAAAAATAAAGGAATGCCTAAGCATCCCTTAAAATTATTTTTTTAATATTATTCCTTCATAAGGTTTTAACTCTATGGCTTCTCTAGTAATAGTATTGTATCTATAGTTAGTAATTAGAACATTATAGTCTTGAATATTTTTTATCTTTTTATGAATATTTTTTTGACTAAAATTAAGAATGACAAGAAATTCATCGTCGGCTAGAAGCCGTTTATAAACAAATAGATCTTCATCCTCTTGAAATAAAGGCTCAAAATTTCCATAAACTAAACCTAATTCATTTTTACGTGTTTGTATCATTTTCTTATAGAAACTTAAAATCGAGTCACTAGTCTTTTGTTCTTCTAAAACATTTATAGTTTTATAGTTAGGATTAACAGCGAGCCATGGTTTACCAGAAGTAAAGCCAGCATTTTTTGTATTATCCCACTGCATTGGCGTTCTCGAATTATCCCTCCCTAGTTTTTTCACGCCATTAAAGAAGCCTTTAAAGTCTAAGTGTCTTTCCTGAACTACTTTAGCTCTATTAAAAACTTCTACATCATGACAATCTTCTAATTTTTCAAAGGGGTAATTCGTCATACCAATTTCTTCACCTTGATAAATATATGGTGTGCCTTTCATTGATAGTAAACACATAGCTAATAATTTTGCCGATTCTTCTCTATAATTTTCATCATCACCAAATCTAGAGACAGTTCTTGGCTGGTCATGGTTCATAAAATACAGGCTATTCCAACCTTGATCATTTAAATCAATTTGCCACTTCGTCAATATGTCTTTTAACTTTTTTAGATTAAAAGGTTGTGGTGTCCATTTACCCATTTTTCCATAATCTACAGTCATATGTTCAAATTGAAAAACCATATTCAGTTCTTTATTTCCTTTCGCTGTATAATCAATGCCCTCTTTAGTTGTAATGCCTGGTGTTTCACCAACAGTCATAATATCATATTTTGAAAGCACTTCTGTATTCATTTCTTTTAAATACTCATGCACCCTTGGCCCATTCATATAATAAGGTGAGCCATCACCTAAACCGCTATCAGCTTTTACTTCTCCATTAGGATAGCGTTGATCTTTGCTTATTAGATTAATCACATCCATTCGAAAACCATCAATACCTTTGTCTAACCAAAACTTCATTAAATCATATACTTCGGCTCTTACCTTTGGGTTTTCCCAATTTAAATCTGGTTGTTCTTTCGTAAACAGATGCAAATAATATTCTTCAGTTGCTTCATCTAATGTCCAAACAGAACCACTAAAAAATGTCTCCCAGTTATTTGGTGGTTCTCCATTTTTACCTTCTTTCCATATATAATAATCTCTATAAGGATTATCTTTTGATTTTTTTGATTCAAGGAACCATTGATGCTCAAAAGAAGAATGGTTAACAACAAGGTCCATTATTAGTTTAATGCCACTATTATGCAATGCTTCCAATAGTTTTTCCCAATCTTCAAGACTACCAAAGGCATCCATAATATCTCGATAATCACTAATATCATAACCATTATCATAGTTCGGAGATTGGTAGACTGGATTCAACCAAATAACATCTACACCTAAAGATTTAATATAATCTAACTTTTCTATAATTCCAGGTATATCTCCAATTCCATCACCATTACTATCGTTAAAACTTCTAGGATATATTTGGTATACAACCGCCTCTTTCCACCATTGTCTATTCATAAAATCATCTCCTTCATCTACTATTTTATAGTATTAATATATCATGAATAATTACAATTGACATTAGATGATATTACAAACCCAAAAAAAATAAGCAATTAAAATTCATATAGAATCTTAATTACTTATTTGACTTAAACATCTCTATTTAAGTAACATACATTTATAACGGGGGGGAATAAATGTAATAAAACAGTTAATACTGTTTTGACAAGTTTTTAGTCAATATTTCTTATCAACAGTTAGTAGAATAACATCTAATAAATTAGCTGTCAATATTTTTCTCAATATTTTTTCTCTTTTGTATAAATATTCTAATCTTTCATAACTCATTTGTTAAATTATACAAGTTTTTGATACGCTACAGCTATTTGTGAGCCAACTTCGGCGTTATTATAAACTAACTTAATATTTGACTTTAAACTATCACCCTTTGTTAATTCTTTTACTTTTCCAAGTAAGTAAGGTGTAATTGCTTTACCTTTTATATTTAGCTGTTCGGCTTCATAAATCGCATCATCAATTGCTTTACTAATACGTTCATGATCCATAGCATCTTCATCTTTAATTGGATTGGCAATAACCATACCACCTTTTAAATTTAAGTCCCATTTTGCCTTTAATGCACTTCCTATTTCTTCTGGATTTTCAGCTTTATAATCTACGCCAAAACCACTGATCGGACTGTAAAAAGCAGGCAACTCACCTGTTTGATAACCTACAACTGGCACACCATTGGTTTCAAGATATTCTAATGTTAGCCCAATATCTAATATAGATTTTACTCCTGCACATACAACAGCAACATCTGTTTTTGAAAGTTCTTCTAGATCTGCTGAAATATCAAAAGTTTCCTCAGCACCTCTGTGAACACCACCGATACCGCCTGTTACAAATACTTTTATCCCTGCTAAATCAGCAATAATCATTGTTGAGGCAACTGTTGTTGCACCATCTAACTTTTTTGAAATAATAAATGGTAAATCTCTTCTAGAAGCTTTTAAAATTCCTTCTGTTTTTCCGAAATATTCTAATTCTTCATCTGTTAAACCTACTTTTAACTTGCCACCAATAATGGCTATTGTGGCCGGAACAGCGCCATTTTCTCTTACGATTTCTTCTACTTTCTTTGCCGTTTCAACATTTTGGGGATAAGGCATACCATGTGAAATAATTGTTGATTCTAAAGCCACAACTGGTTTCCCATTTTCTAAAGCTTCTTTAACTTCTGAATTGATCTCTAAATATTCTTTTTTAATCATATGTTACACTCCTTTTAATAAATCTATTATTTTTTCTCTAATAATCATTGGACTAATTGTTTCATTACTTTCTAAAGTCAATCTCGACATAATCATTGCGAACTCAACTGCTTGTTCTAATGTTATATCATGCATGTAACCATAGACTAAACCAGCCATAAAAGCATCTCCGGCGCCATTGGCATTAACCATTTTAACAGGTTCGGGAACAATCTTATGAATTCCTTGATTATCGCCATAAAAAATACCATCGCCACCATTAGATATCACAATCTGCTCCATGCCTTTTTCTAGAAAACTTTCAGCAGCTTTCATCATATCTTCATCTGTTTGAATTGTCATTCCTAATAATCTTTCTGCCTCTATTCTGTTGGGTTTTAGCGTATGAATACTTCCTAAATATGGAAGAATTTTCATGGCCTTCGTTGTAGAAACCGTATCAACATAAATCGGTATGTTTTGATACTTCTCAAAAATATACTCAATACTCTCTTCTGTTAAGTTAGTATCTATAACAATTGCCTTGGCATTTACAATTTCTTTGTGATGCTTTTCCAAATAGTCAATGTTAATGGCATTTATACTTTCCATGTCAGAAAGTGCTAATACCATATTGCCATCATGATCTACAACAGATAAGTACGTCGAAGTTGTAAAAATCTTTGACCGAATCACATGACGCATATCAATACCACTTTTTACTGAGTTTTCAATTAACTCTTGACCTTGGGCATCATCACCAACAGCAGAAAGTAATTGAGTTTTAACATCTAATCTGCCTAAATTGTCAGCAATATTTCGACCAACACCACCTAAAGAGGTTTTTAATCGTCCTGGATTTGAATCTTCTAAGATAATATTATCCTTCGAAAACCCAACTAAATCAATATTTGAGCCGCCAATAACAATGACATAGTCGTCTTCATCTAAAATATAACCTCTACCTTTTATGTGCCCTTTACTCATAAGATTTCTAATATGTACACCGACAGATGAACGGGTTATTCCCATTTGGTCTGCCAACTCTTGCTGAGTAATAAAAGGATTTTTCTTAATTAATTGATAAATTTCTTTTTCTCTGTTTGTCAATTTGCCACCACTTTTCTTTATACTCTAAACATAAGTTTATAATACACTTTGAATTTTAACTTGTCAATATAAAAAAACTATTCTTTTGATGGAATAGTTTGATTTATAAACATTAAATTTTGACTGCATATTTTTCAATTAATTCTCCTATTATTTCTTGTTTTTTTAAAGAAATTTTGTTCTTGCCTTTGTAATAACGTATATGCTTTAATAAACTATGCTTTCCCTTTTTACTATAGATCCTTTCATTGTTCTGTACATGGATCTTAGAGTGTCTCTTCGGAAAATAGACATAGCCTTCTATCCAATAATTAGTATTGTTATCTTTCAAATACTTTGAAAGTTTGTAGACATGGGTGCTCACTTGCTTTAACGGATTATAGAATTTATTTTCATAAGTATTATACTTAGTTTTCTTATGTTGTATTAAATACTGATCATTTGCATGACCTTTAATAATTCCTTTAATGTTTTTTACTTCGACAATAAAAATACCGTTACTACCAAGGACAATAAAATCCATTTCACTTTGATCATTATTGTGGTTAAGTTTCATATTTGCAAAGACTTTATAACCATACCTTTTTAGTTTTTTCAACTCTTTTTGTCCTAAAGCTTCTCCTTTGTAACCTGCTAACTTTTGATCCAGTTTAGTAAATAATAACCAAAAAACAATTAACATAATGATTGATGGTAGCCATCCGAGTGCCCTTAAGAAAGAAAATCCTAAAACAAAAGTAGTATTTATCTTTGGTGGTATAAATTCTAAACTTAGATACCTTATGGGTATGCTAACAATAAAAAATATCAGCAAAATAACCGAAATATATTTTATTAATTTTATATAACGATATTTCATCAATGGTGTCATATATTTTTTTCCTTCCAATTATTCTTTAATACAGTAAACTATTCTTTCTACTTCAGTTAATGCAAGCCCTCTATCCTTAATAGCCATTCTTTGAGATAGATCATGAAAGCTTACGTCTTCAATTAGTTTATAACCATACTTTCTTAAAAAGTCATCTATTTCATCTGGAAGTAATCCAAAGGTCCAAATACCTTTTTTTACATACTTTTTATAAGCTGCTTCCCAACCATACATAACATTCCCATCAATAAAATCTTTTCTAACATATGTGAATACTAATTGACTATTTTTTTTAGCCTTTGATAGAAATTCAAAAGTCTCACCTATAGTTTTTTTCTCTAAATACTGTGTTACCCCTTCCATTATGAAAAATGTCTGATAAGAAAAATCATAACCAAATATTTCTAATTGTTTGATTAAATCATTTTGAGAAAAATCTGTATCAATCAAATTTATGTTCCTAGGTATTTCACCGAAATATTTTTTTATTAGTTTTCTCTTTTTTTGAATAGTCACTCTCTGATCTAACTCAAATAGTGGCAATTCTTTGTTCAATCGAAAAAGTCTTGTATCAAAACCGGCACCTAAATTCAAAACAACTTCTATACTTTGATTTAAATCAAATAATAAATCATCAATATATTTCTTTCTAATTAACATGCCTAACCACATACCTGGAATGCTTTTTTCAGCAGAGTTTTCTAACCAGTGTCTAAAGACATCATATCTTGTGAACCAAACGAAAATTTTCATCCCTAGTGGTAAAAAATCACAAGCTAATGGGTCTTTAACAATTCTTTCGTCTAAAGGATTAAACTGCTCCATAGCAATTAATGCTGTTGGCCCTAAGCCAGTTTTTGCTGCATCTTTACTCATTCAATCACCTCAATTTTATTATCTCTTTAATCTTCGATTCAGTCAATAAGCAATTAAATTATTTGACGACTAAATAATAGTATGATAATCTATTATCAAATTAAATAAGTCTTCAGGGTCAGGTGAAATTCCTAACCGGCGGTAAAGTCCGCGAGCCTTAACAGGTTGAATTGGTGCAATTCCAATACCGACAGTAAAGTCTGGATGAAAGAAGATATTTTTTATTGCTTAACATTATGCTAAGTATTACTCTGAAGTCTTATGATTTCAGAGTTTTTTTATTGGGGGAAATTATGGATATTAGATACATGAAAAAAGCAATTGCATTAGCCAAGAAAGGTAAAGGCTATACCAATCCTAATCCAATGGTAGGGGCTGTTATCGTTAAAAATGGACAAATCATTGGTGAGGGATATCATGAAAGGTATGGTGAAGCCCATGCTGAAGTAAATGCCTTCAACCATTGTTCGATTGATCCAAAGGGGGCTACCATGTATGTTACATTAGAACCTTGTGCACATCATGGCAATACGCCACCCTGTGCAGAAAAAATTGTAGAAAAAAAAATAAAAAAAGTGGTTATTGGATTAGTTGATCCGAATCCACTTGTCAATCACAAAGGTATTGAAATTTTAAGAAATGCTGGTATCGAGGTAATTACTGGGGTATTGTCAGAAGAAATCAAAGAAATAAATGAAATTTTTTATCATTTTATTCAAAAAAAGACACCTTATATAATCATGAAAACTGCAATGTCTTTAGATGGAAAAATAGCAACTAAAACTGGCGATTCAAAATGGATAAGTAATGAAAAAGCAAGATATTTTGGTCATGAACTACGCCATGAAGTCAGTGGCATCTTAGTTGGTATCAATACTGTTTTAGCAGATGATCCTTCATTAACGACTCGATTAAAAGATAAAGAAGGAAAGGATCCTCATAGAATTATTTTAGATTCTACTTTAAAAATTCCTTTAGATTCTAAAATTTTAAAATTAACTTCAAATGCCAAAACATTTATTGCTACAACAGAAAAAGCTTCAAAAGAAAAAATAGCAAGACTCAAATCATTAGGAATTCATGTTATTTCAATACAATCGAAGAATAATCAAGTAGATCTCCAATCATTAATGAAAATTCTTGGTGCTCATCAGATTGATTCATTATTAATCGAAGGCGGCGGTACGGTTAATTTTAGCTTTTTAGAAAATAATCTTGTTCATAAATTATATACTTTTATTGCGCCGATTATTATTGGTGGTAAAGAAGCAAAAACACCTGTCAGTGGTGAAGGTATTTCATCTATTAGTGATGCCATTCATTTGAGTAGCTTTAAAACACAACTGATTGATAATAACATCTTAATCATTGGAAAATTGAAATCTGGAGGTGAATAATGTTTACTGGTATTATTCAAAAAATGGGAAGAGTTAAACAAATTAATAATCAAGGTGAGTCCTATAAACTTACGGTCACTGTAGATGATTTCCTAGACACTGTTAGCATTGGTGACAGCATTGCAACGAATGGTGTTTGTTTAACTGTAACAAGGAAATCAAATAACGAATTTACTGCTGATGTTATGCCAACAACTTATAGAAAATCAACTTTTAGTGACTTAAATATCGGATCTTTAGTTAACTTAGAAAAATCCATGCGAATAACGGATGGATTTGATGGACATATTGTTACAGGACATATTGATAGTATCGGAAAAATAACCAAAATCAAACAAGATTATAATGCGATTTTAATTCGTATTGAACCACCACAAGAAACTTTGAAATACTTTATACCTGAAGGCTCTGTTGCTATTGATGGCATCAGCTTGACAATAGCTGAGTTAAGAGATAAAGATTTCACCGTTTCAATCATCCCCCATACACGAGAGTGGACAACTTTAAAAGAAAAGACAGTTGGATCATCCGTCAATATCGAAGGAGACGTATTAGGTAAATATGTGGAAAGATTAATGCAATTTAATAATAAAGAAAGTTCAAAGAAGTCTTCTATTTCAAAGAATTTTCTAAAAGATAATGGATTTATGTAGGAGGTAAATATGTCATTCAACACAATTGAAGAAGCAATTGAAAGCATAAAAAAAGGTGAAATGGTCATCGTTATTGATGATGAAGATCGAGAAAACGAAGGCGACCTTGTCTTAGCAGCAGAATTTGCAACACCTGAAAACATTAATTTTATGATTAAAGAGGCCCGAGGTTTAGTCTGCGTTCCTATGACTCTTGACCGATTAAATCATTTGGAACTGGGGCCAATGGTAATGAACAATACAGATGTTAATCAAACCGCTTTTACAATTTCCGTTGATCATAAAGACACGACAACTGGTATTTCTGCTATGGAACGCTCACGAACGATTAAAGCCCTCGTTGATGATTCAAGTAAATCCAGTGATTTTAATCAACCAGGTCATATTTTCCCTTTAGCAGCACGTGATGGTGGTGTTTTAATACGGGCTGGTCATACAGAAGCTTCAGTTGACCTTTCTCGTTTAGCAGGCTTAGAACCAGCAGGTGTCATTTGCGAAATTATTAATGACGATGGTTCCATGGCTCGGGTCCCAGACTTAATTGAGTATTCGAAAAAACATGATTTAAAAATGATTACAATTGCAGATCTCATTGCCTATCGAAAAAATACTGAAGAATTAATTATACGGGAATCAGAAGCTTATCTACCAACGAAACATGGTGATTTTAATATGATTGGTTATTCCAATCGTTTGAATGGAAAACATCATGTAGCTTTAGTTAAAGGTGATATCTCAACAGATGAACCGGTACTTGTAAGAGTACACTCTGAGTGTTTAACAGGAGATGCTTTTGGTTCTAAACGATGTGACTGTGGCGAACAATTAGATTATGCTTTAGAGGCCATTGAATCGGAAGGACGTGGCGTTTTAGTATACATGCGACAAGAAGGTCGGGGCATTGGTTTAATCAATAAGATTAAAGCCTATGACCTTCAGGACAAAGGCATGGATACCGTAGAAGCGAATATTGCTTTAGGTTTTGAAGATGACTTGAGAAACTATGGTATTGGGGCACAAATTTTAGCAGATCTTGGCGCTAAAAAGCTTCGATTAATGACTAATAACCCTAAGAAAATATCTGGTCTATCTGGTTATGGTCTAGAAGTTGTTGAACGTGTACCAATTCAATTAAATCATAATGAAAAAAATAGAGATTATCTAAAGACTAAAAAAGACAAAATGGGACATCTATTAAATTTTAACTAGGAGGTTAAAAATGAAAACTTTTGAAGGACAATTAATTGCTGGTGAAGGAAAATTTGGTATCATTGTAGGACGATTCAATGAGTTTATCGGTGGAAAACTATTAGACGGGGCCCTTGATGGTTTAAAACGTCATGGTGTATCAGAAGAAAACATTGAAATTGTATGGGTTCCTGGCGCTTATGAAATTCCACTGGTTTCAAAGAAAATGGCTAAGACTAATAATTATGATGCTATTTTATGCTTAGGTGCTGTCATTCGTGGTGCAACGCCTCACTTTGATTATGTATCAAGTGAAGTATCTAAAGGCATAGCCAATGTATCCATTGATACTGGTATCCCTATCATCTTCGGAGTATTAACTACAGACACAATTGAACAAGCCATCGAAAGAGCTGGTACTAAAGCCGGTAACAAAGGCTTTGACGCTGCATTAAGTGCAATAGAAATGACAAATTTATTATCACAATTTTAACTATTAAAAGGCTGAGAAATCAGCCTTTTTTTAATTTTTATAAGGGTAACCAAGTAATTAAATACCCCCCTGCAATAAAGCTTAAAACATTAGCTGTAACTACATGAATTAGTAGAATTAACTTATGCTTCTCATTAATCCCCATGAAGAAGGTGATTGTTTCTACAATCAATATTAGTATTTCAGACAAAACTAATGCTAAGAAAACGCTGTAGCCAGTGGATAGATTAAAAGTTGATAGCCAAATATTTAAAGCGCCTTGAGTAATCAAATTTATAATTAAGAAAATATGCCACGATTGTTTCCAACGAAAGCCTAAAACATAAAATACAAAACCTTCAATTAATAAGGTTAATAGAATTCGTACTAAAATTAAAAATAGATTCAAAAGCGGTCTATTATATCCCTCTTCAAGAATTTGTTTCTCTAAATTTAATGTATAGGTATTTCTATATTGGTTTAAGGGTTCGTCTATTGTAATATTGAAACTTTTACTTTCTGTATTAACATGAACTGTTAACGTATCTCTTTTACTTAGATCATATAGATAAAATTGATGATATGTTTCAAAAACCTTACTGATTTTATTATCACTTATTCCATCAGGCTCCCCTACTATAGATATTTCAATACCGTCAGCACTAGACGGTACAACAATGATTAAGCTAGGGGGTTCGGCTGAATTACTAAACACTATATTAGAAAATAAAATTATAAATAGCATTAAACTGACAATTAATTTTTTATTCATTCACCCACCTCTTTTTGTAATTATATCATTAATAAAATTAACTTTCACTAATTGAAGAAAATATTTTTTATACTTTTCTTTAACGTATAAATAATGTAAAATAAGTTCGATAATGACATGTAACAATGTTATAGTAAGATACTTTTATTTTAAATGATATAATCTATTTGAAACACACAATTGAATTGAAGGAGATGAAAATGTCAGAAGAAAACAGACTAATGAAGGTGGTCAACAGTATTAAGTTTCGAATTGTATTAATAATTACATTCACGATTCTAATAAATACTAAAGTAACAGATTTAATTTTTAACTTTATTGATAAGATGAATCTTTATGATCCCTCCATAAGCATCTACATCAATATGCTATTACAATTAATTGTGATTAATGGTATAATATTGTTTTTTATTAACAATATTGTCTTAAAACCATTAAAAGAGCATATGAAAAAAATTGAAGCCATGAGCCAAGGTGATTTTAGCAAAAATTCAGATATAAAGGGCACTGGTCAGTTCAAAAAACTTAATGATGTAACTAATAAAACTATGGCTACCCTTTCAAAATTTGCGAAAAATTTACAAGATGATTCAAGCCATTCAGAGAATATAAGCAATCAATTAAAAAAACAATTAGATTCTTTAAGAAAGTCGATTGATGAAATTTCTGAATCCATGGATTTTGTCGCTTCTGGTAGTGATCAACAAAACCACTATATATCTGAAGCAAAAGAAAAGATTAATGCCCTTGATGATCTCATCATTACCCTTTCAAAAATGGGTGATCGTACTAATAAAATTTCAGAATCTGCAATTAAAATTGTTTCCGATGGTCGTAATCGTATGAACAATTCAATATCCAAAATTGAATTAATTGAAGATGAAAGCCAAATTGTAGCCAGTCAAATGTCCGAACTAAAAGGTTATTCAGATAAAATTAGCGAAATTATCGATGTCATTTCACAAATTTCAGAGCAAACAAATCTATTAGCACTAAATGCTGCTATAGAAGCCTCAAGAGCAGGTGAACATGGCAGAGGTTTCTCAGTTGTAGCAGATGAAATACGAGAATTAGCTGAAGATTCTCAAGACTCAGCTGAAAAAATCAGTCAATTAATTACTACAATTCAAGATAAAATAACAGATACCGTTAAAAGTGTTGATGAAACAATTAACGCTGTTACAGAAGGTAAATCAGCTATTAAAAATACTGAATCCGTATTTGATCAAATCGTTCAATCTATGAATGATACAAAAGAGAATATCAAAAACATTGATGAATATTCAAATGTTCAGCGTAAAAACTCTAATGAGTTATTAGAGATTTTTAGTGAACTATCAATGATTTCTAATCAAAACGCAAGTTATTCACAAGAAGTCGCAGCGGCAACTGAAGAAGAGTCAAAACTAGTTGAAGAACTTTCAAATTTATCTGAAGAATCAAGTGCTTTAAGCAATGACTTAAGTGAAAAGTTAAATCAATTTAAAGTAAAATAAAGAAGGTGATTAAATGAAGTTTGCCATTATTGGTGATATTCATAGCAATAAGTATGCACTTAAAAGTGTACTAGATGATATTCAAAGAAAAAATATTGACTTTATATTATCAACTGGTGATTTAGTTGGTTATTTGACTCATCCCAATGAAGTCATTGAAATGCTTAGAAAACATAATGTTTTATCTATCATGGGTAATCATGACCAAAAACTTGCTAACGCAACCCCTATTAATATTAAAAAGATTAAATCCATGACATTAGATGAAATATATAGCAAAGGCTCTTTAGCTTTTAACAATTTAGAAATTACTACAGATAATAGAAAATATTTAAAAAATCTTCCTTTGCAATTAAAACTAAGCTTAAAGGGGTTTGAACTATTATTGGTTCATGGGAGTCCAAGTAAAATTGATGAATACTTATATCCCGATAGTGAACAATTGATTAAACTCTCCCAAACTATTGATGAAAACATTATTATCTCAGGTCATACGCATATACCTTATCATTTGATAAAAAACGGTAAACATTTTATTAATCCAGGCTCAGTAGGAAAGCCTAAGGATCGCAGGTACGAGGCGACTTATATGATTCTTGAAATAACTGATGAAATCAGAAGTAATATTGTTCAGGTAGACTACCCAATTGATGAGTTAATTAAAGCAACTAAAAATAACCCTTTTATTTCAAATGACTTAATTGATCATTTAAAAGAGGGTTATTAAAAGAAAACCGCAAAGACTATTATGGTCTAAGCGGTTTTTTTAATGATTATTAAGAAATAAAGCCAGCTTCTTTAAGAATAGCTTTTCCTTTTACTAGGTTCTTTTCGTTAACACTTATAATTGGTCCTGTACAACCCATGCCTGTTTCTGCATAGATATCATTTTTCCATAACTCTTCACAAGCTAC
>DATFJG010000003.1:0-2335 GCA_035269305.1 Clostridia bacterium | reverse complement strand
ATCAATAGGCCTAAGAGCTTTTTTATTTTACGCATTAATGGATTCAATTAACTTAAGTAATGCTTCTTCAACACTTTCTTTTTCTTCTCCAGTGACTTCTATAAAAATTTCATCACCTTTTTTTAACCCCATACCCATAATGTTCATAATACTTTTAGCATTGTAACGATTATCATCCTTTATAAAAAATATCTCACAAGGTGACTTTTGAGCATAATTAACAATCTGACTTGCCGGCCTGGCATGAATGCCGTGTTCGCTTTTAATAACTACTTTTTTCATATATATCCTCCTAATGCATGTCAACTCTTCCACACTTTTGATTCGCTTCAAAATCACTATAATCAACAACTATTTTTTTTATTTGATCTGATTTTGTGAAAACAATTGGGGTAATAAGTGATTTTTCATGATCTTTAACATAGTCAATATCAACTGTTAATAATAGATCACCAGCCTCAATATAGTCTCCAACCTCCACATGATTTTTAAAGCCTTCACCATTTAATTCAACTGTGTTGATCCCAAAATGAATCAGAACTTCTAACCCTTCAGTAGATTCAATACCAATGGCATGATTGGTCGGAAATCGCTGTACAATTTTCCCGCTCACCGGCGAATAAACATTGCCACTATTAGGTTTTATGGCAAAACCGTCACCTAACATCTTTTGACTAAAGGCTGGATCAGGTACGGCTTCAATGCTTATGACTTGTCCTTCAATAGGCATCATTAAGTTAACGGTTTTCTTCTTAAAAATTCCTAACATCTTAACCTCTTTTCCTTCATCTATAACTTTTTCATCTCTCCAGCAATAATCTCAGCCTTTGTACCAACAACGACTTGGATATTATGAGCTGTTGGGCGAATAACACCAGAAGCACCCAATGCTTTTAAATTCTCATCCTTTATTAAATCACCATTTTTTACAGTTAATCGAAGTCTCGTGATACACGCATCAATATCTTCTAAATTTTCTTTTCCACCTAAAGCTTTTAAATAATCCTTAGCTAAACCTGAAATTCCTTCTGATTTAATTCGCTCTTCTATCTCTTCATCAGCATCTTCTTCTCTACCAGGTGTTGGTAAGTCCATTCCTTTAATAACGGCAACAAATACTAAGTAGTAAAGCACCGCAAAGATTAAACCAATGGGAATGAGTAACCAACCCTTTGTGGCAAGGCCCATGTTTAAAAAGTAATCAATGGCTCCTGCAGAGAAGCCAAAACCATGACGAATACCAAGCACATAAGTAAGAGCCATGGAAACACCTGTTAACAATGCGTGTATTGCATAAAGAACCGGTGCTAAAAACATAAACAAAAACTCTATTGGTTCAGTTATACCCGTTAAGAAGGCTGGTAACGCAACAGAAACCAAAAGACCACCAACTTTTGCTTTATTTTCCTTTCTAGCAGTAGTATACATAGCTAAAGCTGCTGCTGGTAAACCAAACATCATGACTGGATAAAAACCTGTCATGAAGACGCCAGCTGATGGGTCCCCTGCAAAGAAACGTCCTAAATCGCCAGTGGCGCCACCAAATTCTCCAAAAACAAACCAGAAAATACTGTTGAGTACATGGTGTAGTCCTGTTGGAATTAATAATCTATTCAAGAAACCAAATGAAAAGGCACCAAAGACCCCACCATTTACCATTACATAGCCTAAAGCATCTAAGCCATTTTGTATACTTGGCCAAATATAGCCTAGTGCATAAGCAATAAGGATACTAACCAAACCAGTAATGATTGGCACAAATCTCTTACCACCAAAGAAACCTAACCAAGCAGGTAGTTCAATATCGTGGTATTTATTATAAAAATATGATGCCAATAAACCTGCTAATATACCAGCCAAAACCCCCATATTGATGTCTGCATTGATTGCTTTAGCACCAGCTGTTAGTGTTAGATAAGATACTGCACCAGCTAAAGCTGCTGCGCCATGGTTGTCCTTTGCTAAACCAATAGCAATACCAATGGCAAATAATAATGCTAGATTAGCAAAAATAGCATTTCCCGCTTCAAACATAAAGGGTAAATCAAAGACATCTCCCGCACCTAATCTTAAGAGTAGGGCAGCAATTGGTAATACAGCCACGGGTAGCATAAGAGCTTTCCCTACTTTTGCAACTTTTCCAAACGAATTTTTCATCAAATTTCCTCCTTCAAACAATTAAAAACAATAATAACAGTTTATATAATAAAAAAAGCATAAACATACAGATCCAATTTCGATTATTGAATCCCTGTAGTTTATGCCTGATTTAACAGTAACACACTAAATATTTTTAGTTTTTTTTATGCGATTAATATGGATCGTTAAATAGCCT
>DATFJG010000002.1:0-19377 GCA_035269305.1 Clostridia bacterium | reverse complement strand
AAATGTACCCAGTGTTGCTTATTTTGAAACCGAAGATGAAACAGCGGAAATAATTATTCAAGTGTCAAACTACGAGTATCCTTCAGGTGGTATTTTACCCCTTATGTTAGGATAGTTGTCAGGAAGATAAAAATAATGAGTCTTAATATGTTATAGCAATCCTTAGAGATTGTGAGAGTATTTTGGAAGTTATCGTACCTAAGAACCCCACTACTTTAGTGGTGAGAGTTTCAGAAAATAAAGAGGTTGTCAATGAAGAAAATAATTGGATGGCTAGCAGTTATTATATGGATTACAATAATTTTTAGTTTCTCATCACAAGAAGCAAGTCAATCAAATAATTTAAGCACGAATGTGACAGAAGTTGTTGTTCAAACCGTTGAGAAAGTAATGCCAAGTAAAGAGTTTGATGTGAAAACAATGAATCACTATATTAGAAAAAATGCACATTTTTTTGTTTATATGATTCTAGGTTTATTACTTATTAATGCCATAGATGATTCTAAATACTCACAGAAAATCACCATAAGCTTAGCAATTTTTCTGGGTGTCTTAACAGCAAGTCTCGATGAATTCTATCAAAGCTTTATTCCTGGACGCGGGCCAGGTTTTAAAGATGTTCTTATTGATACAAGTGGATTATTGCTTGGGATCTTGATATTTATAATTATAAGAAAAATATTAAAAAAAAGGTTAGATTTTTTTGACAAGCCTTAATAAATAATGTATAATGTGACTAACATATAAAAATTAAATGTAACGATAAAAGCAAATCAAGAGAAATCTTGAGACGCAAAGCTATGGATCTAAAGGATATTTATCCTATGATTGCCAAGTTGCCGAATTATATAAAATATTTAGAAATCGGCGATAAGAGGAATCTTATCGTTTTTTAATTCTAATTAATAATTCGGGTTCTCGTTTAGATAGCTAAAGGAGGATCTCATGGAAATTACGAATATTAGAAGTAGAGTATATAATAGAAAACAACCGATAGATAAAGTGAAAGTATCAGCAGCTGTTTTAGTGACAAGTTTAATTATAGCAGCTTTTTATTTTTCTTCTCAACCGGCAAGTGTTTCCCGTTTACAAAGTGGAAATATATTAAATATCTTTAAGGCAATAGGTTTTGAAAACGTAACAATGCATTTTGTAAGAAAGTTAGCCCATTTTGTTTTATTTGGTATGATTGGTAGTGCCATAGTATTTGCATTTTCTTTTAAGTTGTCAGGGTTAATTCTTTTTAGAGCAAGTTATTTATTTGGTACATTACTTGGTGCTTTAGATGAGTTTCATCAAATGTTTGTACCAGGTCGTGGACCACAAGTAAAAGACGTAATGATCGATTCATTAGGTGTATTTGCAGGTGTTTTAATTGTTGGATTAATCATTACATTTTATAAGAGAAAAAGTGAAGTAACTGAAGGATAAAGCTAGTTTAAATAAAATACAAAAAAATATAGAAACATTTTAAGAGAAATCTTAAGGTGTTTTTTGTTTTTTTGATAAAAAGCTTTCCATTAGGCGGTTTTTAAGATATAATTTATTGTAACTAACAACTCACATTAACAGATAAATTTTTACTTTAAAAGGGACTAATCCTTACCAAACTTTACAAAACTCAAATAAAAGGTGATTAAATGAAAAGAAAGATATTTGGCTCTATCATAGTTATATTTTTTTTGATTTTCATTAGTATATACATATACATAGATAACTTTGAAATTACTAGTGAAGATTTGCCGGCTAAAAGCGATTCAGAAGAAATAATAGACAGTAAAGAAATAGAAGGTAACGTAGAAGAACAGCAACAAGATATTATCAAAGATTCCGTCAAAGATTTAATCAAAGAGAAACATATGCTAATGGGAAGTCATGTTGTTGTTTCAGAAACTGATACGCAAACAACTTTGATAAATGAAAGTGAAAGAGATACTGATGAAGACGATAGATTAGATGTCAAAGAAAATACAGCATCAGATATTGAAGAACCAGAAGAGAGTTCAAAAGATGAAATAAACGAGACATCTACTAAGGAAGAAAGCAATAAAAAGTCAGAAGAGAAAACTTTAGATGATGAAACCATTGAAGCGGCTAAGGATGATGCTAAAACAACTGATAAGGCTCAAGCCATGGCTTTAGCTGTAAAGCGATTATCTCCTGAACAGATAAAAAGATTAATGACAATTTCAAAGGGTGGTTTTACAGCAGAAGAAAAAGCTGAAGCCCTAGAAATGTTTTATGAGAATTTTACCAAGGAAGAACAGGAATGGATTTTATTAAAATTTGATGAATATATGGGAGGATAAATAAATGAAGAAAATTGTAGTGGTATTATTGGCATTCACATTATTATTAAGCGGGAGTATAGTTTATGCTGATCCAATAGATTTAGACCACATGGACGTTTTATTTAGTAAAGGGAGAGATTTATCAGAAGAAGATAAAGCTGATTACAAATCACTATTAGAAGGTTTCTTCAGCAGTGATGCTGCATTAGAAGCATTAGCTGGTGATCCTGAAGGATATTTGCCGGACTCTGATTTAGATAAAATGAAAAGTTTAGGTATTACAATGAATGATCTTTCAAAAAACTTATACGCTTTAATTGAATGGTCAAGTAGTGACCGAATGAAGCTTATTGAATATGGTCTAATGGATGACATCGATGCAGCCAAAACCAAAATACAAGAATTGAATAATAAGTATACTGAAGTTGATCCACCAGTTGAAAATGAGCCAGAGGATAATAATGACAATGGCGGTTCAACAAGTGGTGGCGGTAGTGGAGGATTTATTCCACCAAGCCAACCTGTAAATGAGTTTGCACCAAAGGTTATAAAAGACACATATACCATTACAATGAATGAACCTATCAGCATTCATATAGATGAGTTATTAGAAAATGATGAAAAGGCCGATACCTTTGTATCGGTTGATGGGGCTATGAATGGTAGTGTTATCCAAGAGGGAAGTATGATTACTTTTACCCCTAAAAAAGATTACTGGGGAAGAGGAATTTTCTATTACAAAATATCGAATGATGAAGGTGAAGATCGAGGACCAGTTTTAATTGAGATTGAAAAAGAACAAATTTTAGAAATTGGTATAGATCAAACACCATTATCTCTAGGTGAGTTGAAAGATCGTCGCCAAAATAGAGGACTAATCTACCAAGCAATAGAAGTATCTAAACCAAATAAGACTTTTCAAGATGTTGAAAATCATTGGGCAAAGGAGTATGTGGAGTTCTTTTCACAGAGAGAGATTCTTAATGGTAGAACGGAAGAATCCTTTGAACCAGAAGGATTAATAAAAGAAAGTGAAATCATCAAATTTATTATGGCAGTAACTGTAAATTCTGAAGAACAAATTATCTACGAAGATATTACTTTAGAAGAAGCTTATGAGAATCAGTGGTATTCTGAGTATATAAAACAAGCAAAGGCATTAGATCTTTTATCTGATGATGCTGAAATAAAACCCGATGAGTATCCAACAAGAGAAAAAATTATTGCTTGGATTGTAGAAGGATTACAGGTTTTAGAAGTGGAGATTACAGAGGATATGAAAACTTATTCAGGTGATTTCACTGATTTTAATGAAGTTGATGAAGCTTATAAAGAAGCTGTTATTATTGCTCATAATTTAGGCATTATATCTGGCAACGCAAATGGGACTTTAACACCGAGGAGAAATATCAAAAGAGGCGAAGTAGCAAAGATGATGAACGAGTTTTATAAAATCGTGTTAGCTGAAGAATAAATGAAGGGGGTTAAAGTTTTGAAGAAAATAATTAGTTTAACATTAATACTATTATTAATTATTACAGCGTTACCGACAGTTCCAACTTTTGCTGATGAAATACCTGAAGGTTATAAAACATCTATAGATGCATTTTTCGACTTGAATTTAAAACCGAATGACTTAAGAGGCTTAAAAGATGTATTAAAAGATTTTTATCTATACAAGGGTTCTAATGGTGATCTTGAAAAAACCTTAACGGAAGATGCTAAAGCTGCTTTAATTGAAGCGGGTTTAGAAGATACTATAGGTGAATTACGAGATGCCAATAGACAGATTCAAGAAATATTAGTGGCCAATGGCTTAACAAAATCAAAGACTAAAAGTATTGTTATTAGTGTGATTAATGCATTTGAAGCAGCAGATTCACTAACGGATATGGTTGGTGTTTTACAAGATTTAAAAAGTGAATATGCAGAGATTATTGTAAATATTAAGAACAATATAACAACAGAAGATATTCCATTTATGGAAACTGAAGATCTAGAATACACGGTACCAACGTATTTTTACTATCTAGGAAAGTTAGCACAAGATAAAAAAATGGTTGTGTATGATGTGAACAATCCTGAAGAGTTAACGATAGATATCGCATCAAGGTATAGTAATGATACAATCGTTCAAACCCAAATACCTGATGGTGCTGATGGTTTGCAAAAATCATTTTTAAATGATTATTTGATGATTTCTTTAATGAATGGTCAAATATCGGAAGCTAATTTTTCCGTTAACTCATTAAAAGGACCTTTAGAAACAAGCTTGCAAAGTCAAATAGATGGATATTTGGATTGGGAAGACGCAAATTACTCAGCTAGTGAGATAGCTTATTATCTAGAAGCACTAGGGATATTAGAACGAGTACCGTTAGACGACGATGAAGAAGATGACGATGACGATGATGACGATAACAACAACGGCGGCAATACCGGTGGTAATACCGGCGGTGGCGGCGGTGGTGGCGGCGGTTTCGTACCGGCAACACCTCAGAATGGTCCACAAGCTGTTAGCGATAATTTAATCACTGGAGAAAATATGCCAGTAGATGTAACCATCGATGAGTTATTAGAGAATGACGTTGATGCTGAAACATTTGTAGGTTTAGGTAGCTCAAATAATGGTACAGCAGAAATTAATGGCGATATTATTACTTTTACGCCTAGAAACAACTTTACTGGACGAGGAATTTTCAGATACATTATTGCTGATGCGGAAGGAATAGAAGATACTGGTTTAGTGTTAGTTGATATTTCTGATGAAATAGTCATTATAGATGATGAAATCACTCCATTAGGTAATGGTGGCCCTAATCAATTAAGTGTCATTGAACAACCAGATAATGAAGAAGCAATAGTATCTTTTGAAGGTGCATATTTAGAAGGCTATCCTGATGGTACATTTAGACCAAATGCGCCAGTGACGAGAGCGGAAATAGTTTCGATCTTAGTCCGGGTATTAGGTATAGATATAACAGATCCTGGTGAACCACTTTTTAGTGATATTAAATCAGAAGATTGGTATTATGAAGAAGTACAAGGGCTTGCAAAGGAAGGCTTAATAAATGGTTATCCAGATGGTACTTTTGCACCAAATAAAACCGTTACACATGGTGAAATTGCAACAATTCTATCAAATTATTGGCGGAAAAAGAATATCTTTATTAGTATGGAAGATTCTGGATACACTGATATTGATGGCCATTGGGCTAAGTATCACATTAGAAGAATGTTTAATGCTGGTGTAAGTGTTAGATTTGGAGACGGTAGTTTTAAACCAGATCAGGATACTACGCGAAGTGAAGCAGCTATAATTATTAATCAATTCATTGGCCGTCCAACGGCAATGGAGTTAACGAATAAGTATAGTGATGTTGATGATACTATTTGGGGTGCAGGTGCTATTGAAGCGGCATCAGAACCAATAGAATAGAGCTAAAAAAGAATGAATAAAGGTCATTTCCAACTTTAGGGAAAGGGCCTTTATTTTTTTGTTGAAAATTGAATAATTATTAACAATATGGGTATAAATATAAATGGTTAAAATAAAAGGAGGGAATTATGCTTAGTTTTATGAAAAGAACAAAAGCTATATTTGCAATAATACTCATTATACTTTTAATAGTTTCCATAGGTTCTGTGGTCTTTGCAGCTAGTGAACTGCCGTCAACTAGTGAAAAAGCAGTTATTGAAAAAGCTGCTAAAATGCTAGAAGATATGGGGAATAAAAGTATGGCAGAGAATATTAGGACTTGGGTAAAAGGCAATAAAATTAAGATTAATGATGAGTTAGCCAAATCAAAATATGGTAACTCGAATCGAAAAGGGATTATTACATTGAATGATGATCTAGTGCAATCATTACCATCAGATGATTTAAAAGCTTTTAAACGCATTGCCATTCTTGCTAGTACATTATTACATGAAAAGACACATGCCCATCAAGCGCCTGAAGGTGGTAGTTTGTATGAAAACATTAAAACCGGCGATTGGTCAGCTTCTATTGACGTTATGAAAGAATGTGTTGGCCCTGATGCTTTAGAAGTTGAAGCATATTATAAGGAAATAAAAGCATACCTTGATTGGGCAAATAAAATTAACGAAGAGAAGATTTCTGATGATCTGTCTAAGGAAGCTAAGGCAAAAGCAGAAAAACTAAAAACTGATAAAGTCACTTGGCTTAAGTCTGAAGCTATGCGATGGTCACGCACTTTAAAGAAACACAATTATGAAAAATCTAATAAAATAAAACTTGGCTATATCTATGATGAAATGAAAAATATAGATGATAATACTAAATTAACTCAAGGTGAAAAAATAAAGCAAATGGCAGCTAAGTTAGATGCTAGAATAAAAAAGCTATTTGAAAGTGGAAACTTCTATGACAAGATGCGGGAGATTTATAAAAATAAACAAGGTGAAAAGAAAAAAAGTAAAACAGTAGATCCTAAGAAAAAACAAATGGTGACCTTAATGTTGCCTGACGAAAAAAGTCGAATGACTATTGTGGCATTAGAACCGACGGTAAAATTATATCCAATAGATGATGAAGAAGAATTGCTATCTATAGAAGTTTATGACTTTATGATACCGCCAGATCCTAAAATTGGATATACTTACGTTAGTCCTGTTTACGATATTCGTTGGAATGCAGCTCAGGCAATCGATTATGAGTTAGAACTATGGATAACAGGAGAGAATATAGAAAACGCTGAGTTAATGGCCCTTGGTTTAGAAAGGGATACTGGGGAAGATTGGACGGTACTAGAAAGTCAAATTGAGTTAATAAACCAAGAAGAAGGAATGCTGATAGGTCATAATGATGTGGCATCTATGGTTGCTGTAATGGTTCCTAGTCCAAGTTATAGCGATGTACCAATGGACCATTGGAGTTATGAAGCAACAGAGCGGTTAAGACATAGAAATATTTTAGATAAGGATGTTGATACACTGAACCCAACAATGGATGTTACTCGAGAACACTTTATTAAATACTTAGTAAAGGCTCTTGAACTTGACTTGATAGAAGAACCTATACCTTTTGAAGATGTCGATGTAATGGACCCATTATTTCCATTTATTTCAACAGCCTATTATAACGGCTTAACCCAAGGGGTAGATGAAACAACTTTTGGTTATGGAGATGTTTTAACAAGAGAGCAAAGTATGACATTCTTAGTAAGAAGTCAGAACAGAGAAAATGAAGCTAATGCTCTAAGTGAATCAGAAATTAATAGTAAATTAGAACAATTTGTTGATGAAGACACTGAAATTTCACAATGGGCAAGAAAATATATTGTTCTGTCTATGAATATGGGGATAACAGAAGGTTACCCTGATCAAACAATGCGGGGAAGAAAATTATTGAACCATGCTGAAGTCATTACATTAATTGATCGAATGATTCAATCAATAGAATAACAAACAAAGAAAGAGCGATAAGATTTAGAATCCTATCGCTCATTTTTTTGATTAACCCATAATCATTTTTTTAAGTTTCTTTTTAGAAGGAACTGTACCAGAAGAAATAACTTTTTCATTGATAACAATTCCTGGTGTTGCCATGATGCCATAACTCATAATATCTTTCATGTTTTCAACTTTTTCAATGGTAGCATCTAGATTATTCTCTTTAATAATCTCTTTCGTTAACTTTGTTACAGTATCACATTTTTTACAACCGGTGCCTAAAATTTTAATATTCATAATATCTCCTCTTTTTCATTCTTTTAACTATATATATTAATTATAAAAGATAATTAAATAAATAGCCAACCATTAATATACCTGAGCCAGTAATACCAACAAAAATACCAATGAGTTTAGGTTTAATCACTTGTTTAAGTAAAATCATCTGTGGTAGCGATAATGCAACAACACTCATCATGAATGCTAAACCTGTTCCCACGCCAACACCCTTTGCAATTAAAGCTTCAATGATTGGAATGGTACCAATAGCATTAGAGTACATTGGAATGCCAGCTGCAACACTTACAAAGACTGCTAAAGGATTATTCGGTCCTGCATATTCAACTAAGAAGCCTTGTGGCACAAAACCATGAATCAATGCACCTAAAGAAATACCAACAACAACGAACTTCCAAACTCGGCTAACAATATCCTTTACTTCACTTACTGCAAAATCAATTCGATCTCTAAAAGACCTTTCTGGAACAAAACTTTCTTTTGCTTGCATTTCGTAAATATATTCTTCAACTAAATGCTCAAGGTGTAACTTAGAAATAACAACTCCAGATAAAATACCAACAAACATACCTGCAACAGTATAAATTACAGCGACTCTTAAACCAAAGGTTAAGAATAAAAAGCCAATTGCGATTTCATTAACAATGGGTGAAGTCACTAAGAATGTAAAAGTAACACCTAATGGAATACCGGATTCAACAAATCCAATGAATATTGGAACTGTTGAGCAGGAGCAAAATGGTGATAAAACACCTAGAACAGCAGCCATTAAATAAGCAAAGGAACTATGAATTTTTTGTAGTGTTTTTTTAACTTTGACTGCTGGGAAAAAACTTCGAATCATAGAAATAGTAAAAATCATGACACTTAGTAGAATTATTATTTTAATAGTATCGTAAACGAAAAAATGAATGCTTTCCCCTACTTGTGTTTCTGGAGATAATTTCATTAATTCGTAGACGAAATAATCAGCAAATTTAAGAATCACAGGAACATCGACCTCCTAATATGGTTTTATCTTGAACTAAATCCTTAAAGAAAAATTCAAGGGTTTTTAATGTATCATAATTTAATGAATAGTGATGCCATTTTCCTTCTTTTCGACAATTAACAATACCAGAATCGGCTAAAATTTTCATATGATGGGATACTGTTGATTGTGATAAGTCAATGTCTTCTAAAATTTTACAAGCACATAGACTTTCTTTTTTTAAAAGATTTATTATTTCTAATCGTGTCTCATTACTAAGGGCTTTAAATAAATCAACTTTTTCCATTTAACCTCCTTATATATGGATACATCTAAATGTATCGATGTATCATCGTTATTATTCTAACAGACATATCGAAGACCGTCAATATATAAATTTCTTTTTCTTTTGCTTGTAGAAATTTTTATTCTATTAATTTTATCAATATTTGCGTATAAATATACACATTTTTGTGATATATTAAAACAAAAGGGAGGAAAGTATGCATGCAGTTGATGAGCGTTATTTAGAGTTAATAAGCAAACATTTTCCAACGATTAGTGCTGTAAGCACGGAAATTATAAATCTTGAAGCTATTTTGAATTTACCAAAGGGTACAGAACATTTTTTAACAGATATTCATGGCGAGTCAGAGGCTTTTGATCATGTGATTAGAAATGCTTCTGGCGTAATAAAACGTAAAATTAATGATGCTTTTAAGAATACAATAACTGCTGAAGAGAAGAAAATCTTAGCAACGGTTGTATATTACCCAAAGGAAAAATTAAGTTATATGAAAACAATAGAAGAAAATATGGATGAATGGTATAAAAAGATAATCTATCAATTAGTTATCCTTTTTAGGGCAGCAGGGTATAAGTATACACGTTCTAAGGTAAGAAAAGCCATACCAGAGCATTTTAGATATATAATTGAAGAATTATTTCATGAAAGAGAAGAAAATAAGATGAAAAGTGCTTACTATCAGTCAATAATTGATAGCATTATAGATGTGGGTCGTGCAGACAACTTTATCATAACTATCTCAGAAGTGATTAGACGATTGGTGATTGATCACTTGCATATTGTCGGAGATATTTATGATCGGGGACAAGGGGCGCATTTGATAATGGATACTTTAATGAATCATCACTCTTTAGATATTCAATGGGGTAATCACGATATTCTATGGATGGGTGCTGCTTCAGGCTCTAAAGCTTGTATGGCCAATGTTATTCGAATATCACTTAGATATGATACGCTGGGGACATTAGAGAATGCTTATGGGATTAACTTGTCTCCTTTAGTAAGATTTACCTTAGAAAAATATAAAGACGAGCAAATTAGTCCTTTTACTGCAAAAGAAATGCGAAAAACTGTAAAAGAGAAAGATATTCATTTAATGTCTCGTATGCAAAAAGCCATTGCGGTCATTCAGTTTAAACTTGAAGGTCAGATCATTAAAAGACGTCCGGACTTTAAGATGGATAACCGTCTGCTCTTAGAGCAAATGGATTTAAAGAAAGGTTTAGTGACCATTGAGGGTAAAGTGTACCAGTTAAAAGATACTACTTTTCCAACAATTAATCCAGAAAATCCATACAAACTAACACTAGATGAATTAGATGTCATGGATAAAATAGAAGATGCCTTTGTCCATTCAGAAAAACTACAGTCCCATGTAAAATTCTTAAACAAAAAAGGTAGCATGTATAAAGTGTTTAATAAGAATTTGCTTTACCATGCGTGCATACCTATGACTGCAGATGGTTCCTTTAAAAGCTTTGCAATTGATGATAAGGTTTATAAAGGAAAAGAGCTTTTAGATTATTTTGACGATGCTGTTAATACAGCTTATTATTCTAGAAATCAAAAGAAAAAGGAAAAGGCATTAGACCTTATGTGGTATCTATGGTGTGGAGAAACCTCACCTTTATTTGGAAAGAAAAAAATGGCCACCTTTGAAAGGTATTTTATTGATGATTCAAGTGTTCATAAGGAAGAGAAGAATCCATATTATAATTTAAGACATGAAGAGAAAACATGCAATAAAATATTAAATGCCTTCGGTCTAATAGATGACCATTGCCACATTGTTAATGGACATGTACCCGTTAAAGTAAAGAAGGGTGAGTCGCCTATTAAAGGCGGCGGCAAATTAATTGCCATTGATGGTGGTTTTTCTAAAGCCTATCAAGGGGTTACAGGCATTGCTGGCTATACATTAATTTACAATTCTCAAGGAATCGTTTTGGTTTCTCATGAAGCATTTAATTCAAAGAAAGATGCCATTGAAAAAGATTTAGATATGCTTCCGACGACAGAATTTGTTCAAGTCGATCGACCTCAAATGTTTGTAGCAGATACAGACATTGGTAAAAAAATAAAGTCTCAAATTGATGTACTTAAGGAGCTGTTACAAGCCTATCAGAGAAAAGATATAAAACAGAAGTAGTATTAGAGCCAAGAATATTCTTGGTTTCTTTTTTTTTGTTTTAAAAGACAATTAAATGGTAAGAATATAATAGTAGAGATAAGAGAAATGAGGTGTAAAAATGATAAGGAAAGTATTTGCATTACTATTAGTGGTAATAATGATTTTAGCCTTCAGTAGCTGTGCTACTAATGAAGATTTAGTTGATGTTTCAGTAGTTGATGATTTAGAGGAACAATTAGATTATGAAAAAACACAAGTATCATCTCTAAATGAGGAAGTTGAAACACTTAACGATTCAATTGAGACACTTGAAGCTGAGATAGAAGAAAAAGAATCAACAATTGTTGAATTAGAAGAAAATATTCAAGTTTTAAGTAGTTCGCAAAACCCTAATCAGTTAGTTAGCGAAGCTTTTAGTGTTATGGCATTGCTTGCGAATCAAGATGCAACGGGTCTAAATGATAAGGTTAGCCCCACAGAAGGGGTAAGATTTTCCCCTTACCAATATGTAGATGAAAATAATCATATTGTTTTCAATAAAAATAATGAAGTTCCAAGTATGTTCACTGATACAACGAATTACCTGTGGGGAGAATATGATGGAACTGGTGATGATATTTCCTATACATTTTCTGACTATTACAATGAATTTATCTATGATGAAGATTACCTAAATCCAGAAATATTAGGTATTAATACTGTTGTTAGCAGTGGAAACATGATTAATAATATAGAAGATGTATATCCTAATGCTGAGTATGTAGAGTTTTATTTTGATGGTTTTGATCCACAATTTAGTGGCATGGATTGGAGAAGTTTAACGTTAGTATTTGAAGAAGTGAATGGCACGTATTATTTAATAGGTATAGTACATGGTAGTTGGACAATTTAGAGATTTTTTAAGAAGTATGGAATATTCCATACTTCTTTCTTTATGAATTTTATATATTTATAAGTTTAATGTATCAGAAATTTCGCACATGGCTTCTAAAGCGATTTTAGAGAATTCTTTAAAATCCATACCAAGGCTTTGAATAGAACGCATAGCCTCACGATCAGCACCAGCAGCAAAACGAGTATCTTTCATTCGTTTGTGAATGGATTTTACTTTAACTTTATTAATTTTTTGATCTGGATAAACTAAAGTCGTTGCGCGAATGAAACCTGTAATAGGATCTGCTGCATAGATTGCTTTTTCAATTTTTCTATCACGACTTTTACCTGTGGCAGGATTATGGGCTAAAATAGCATCATATAAAATTTCATTGCCATAATTTTCTTGTTTTAACAATTCTATGCTTTTAGGCCCGTGGGTTGCTTTCTCATTTGGCCAATCAACAAAATCATTATCAAGATCATGCAATAAACCTGCAACTGCCCATAAGTTTTTATTTTCTGGTTCATAGATTTCGGCTAAAGCAGTCATAACGGCTTCAACGGCGTATGAATGAGTAATAATATGTTCTGAAGTAACATATTTATTTAAAAGTTCAACTGCCTTGCTTCGATTAAGTGTTGTCATAATGTAACCATCCTTTCAAAACTGAATATTGTTTTCTTATAATTCTACTAAAGTGAATTGATTGTTTCATACTCATCCTTTAAAATAGAGTAAAGATAATAACTTTTATAAACATCACCATCTTTATAGCCTTCTCTTACGATACCATCTCTTTGAAGACCTAATTTTTCATAGATGTGTATACCTTTAGTATTATAAGTAAAAACATCTAACCAGAAACGATTAACTCTAAGTGTGCCAAAGGCATACTTCATTAAAGCATTAGTAACTTCAGTTCCATAGCCTTTTCCCTTAAAATCCATAACGAAACGTCGAAATTCATAACTATCATTAGATTCATCATATGCACCAATAAAGTATCCAATACTATTATGAGTATTTTTTTCTTCAATGATACATAAATCGGTAGAGGCTTCTTGAATTTCATTTAAGTGGTCTTCATAACTCCCTTGAAATACGAAATTTTTATTTTCATCTTTTTGCTCCAATGCCATAATCCAATGAATCTCTTCTTTAATAGCAGGTCTTATAATCAAATGCTCGCTTTCAAATAGTGAATCCATAAAATATCACTCCTTAATAGTTTAATAGCTACTATTATTTTAACATTAATAGGTAAAAATAGAAAATGAAATCAATTGTAATGGGTACAATTTAGAAATAAAAACATTTTTGGAATTATTCCTTGCATTGTTTTTTTCAATATGTTACGATGTCTACGACGAAGAAATAAAATAAATGATTTCTTTTGAAAACGGGGAAATAGAAATTATTAGTTTAAAGAATTATAGGAGGAAAAATATTATGAACAAATTAAAAGGTAATCCTTATGGACCAAGTAGAAGTGAAATTTTAGAAAGAAAGAATCAAGAAGTAGAAGTAAAAGAAATACTTAAAGAGATCCTTAATAAAATTGACTAGTATTTTTAAAAAAATACACTCTATATAGTAAAACTCTATACTACACGAAGATTCACTAAGATTTATATTATCTTAGTGAATTTTTTTGTGATAAAATAATAATGAAATAAAATTCTAAGGAGTGAAAAATGAAAAATTATCAAAATAAATTATGGATTATCACAATAGCGCTTTTCTTATTAAGCTTTATAAATATTGCATTTATGTCTTTAGGTATTATCTGTTTTATTATACCTTTTGTTCAATATTTAAAGTACAAAGAGCAAATCTGGTGTCAGTATTTTTGTCCAAGAGCTGGTTTCTTTACGAAGCTCTTTAAGAATATTGGATTAAAAAAACAATTACCAAAATGGTTGCGAGGCGGGAAATTAAAAGAGATTGTTCTTTACTATTTTATTATTAATCTGACTTTTATAGCCATGTCTAGTGTCATGGTATTGCTTGGTAGAATATCACCTATAGAGGAGCTGAGAATTCTAATAGTTATTGGTACTTCTCTAAAAGTTCCTCAATTGGTGCCATTAGAATTACCACCTGTATTACTACATTTTAGTTATCGAATGTTGTCTGTTATGTTTACATCAATTTCAATCGGTTCAATTTTAGGTTTTGTCTATGCCCCGAGAACTTGGTGTATCATTTGTCCAGTCATGACATTAACTAAAAAAAAAATAAGAACTTAACAGTGAAATTGTTTTTTATTTCTCTCAGTGGGTATACAATAAAGACAATAGATATTTATAAATAACTGAGGAGGCTATCATGAAAAAAGTTTATGTCATTGATACGAGTGTAATGATGCATGATCCATTATTTTATGAGAAATTTGAGGACAATGAAATTGTTATTCCAATACAATCTTTAGAGGAGTTAAGAAAATTAAAAAATGCTTCTGGTTTAAAAGGTTTTCAAGCAAGAGAAGCTGGTAGAAAAATCAAGGAAATTTTTAATTCTGAAGATATTAATGTTACAGAAGGCATTCCATTGGAAAATGGGGGATGTATTAGGGTAGAACTGAACCATATGGATTTGGACCTTTTACCAAATGCTTTAGATAAGAAGGTAACAGATTATAAAATTGTCTCAATTGCTAAAAGTCTAACAGAAGACTTAGATGAACCTGTAATTATGGTTTCAAAAGATATTGATATATGGATTGTTTGCAAAGCTTTAAATGTAAAAGTTGAAGACTATATGAATGATCGGGTTGAATCTGATACACTCTATGATGGTCTATTAGAGAAAACAGTTGAATCTAACTTGATTAATCAACTTTATAAAGAAAAATCATTACCAATAGAATTAGATGAATCAGAAAATCTACATCCAAATATGGGGGTTTTATTAAAATCCCACAGTAATTCTGCATTAACAATTTATAGAGATAATGCGTTAAAATTGTTAAAAGATAAGGAACTGCCTTATCTAAAAGGTAGAAATACGGAGCAAAAGATTGCCATTGATTTACTTCATGATGATATGATTGATTTAGTTACTATTACAGGGGGTGCAGGTTCTGGAAAAACATATTTGGCTCTTTCTGTAGCTTTTCATAAGTTATTAAGCACCCATTCTTATAAAAAATTGATCTTAATAAAACCAACTCAGGAAACAGAACTTGGCTACTTACCTGGTAGTGAATTAGAAAAATTGAATCCATATATGGCATCATATTATGATACTTTCTCAAAAGTTCTGCCACCATACTTCGATGGTGTGTCTGATCATGGTTCTGTTAAGGCATCAATAATGTCCTTAATGGAAGAAGGGGTTCTAGAGATGAAAAACTTTTCTTATTTACGCGGCCGTTCTTTAGATGATGCATTAATCGTAGTAGATGAGTGTCAACAGATAACACCTCATTTTGCCAAATTGATTTTAACGAGAGCTGGTATGAACACTAAAATCGTATTGCTAGGTGATGTTTCAGATAATCAAATTGACGTAAAATACGTTGATTCAAAATCAAATGGTTTAGCTTATGTAGTGGAAAAATTTAAAAAATCAAAATTGTCAGGACACATGACTTTAAAATCTGTAGAAAGAAGCAAATTGGCGAAAGAAGCAGAGGAAATATTATAGAAAAATAAAAATGAATCAATTAAGAGTTTAACCTTAATTGATTCATTTTTTTCTTTAGAATAAATATTTTTGATGGTAAGCTTCTGCTTCATAAAATTTCTGCCAAGGTGCAATTTCTGTCACGATTGGACTAAGAAATTTTGAAGAGACATTTAGAGAATTGATTTTCTTTTCAATGGTCTCTTTTTCACCAGTTGTTTCATAAAATACAATACTCCTATATTGGGAACCGATATCTGGTCCTTGTCGATTAAGAGTTGTTGGATTATGCATGTTAAAGAAGAAATCTAATAGCTCTTCAAAACTAATAACATCTTCATCATATTCTAAATAAATTACCTCCGCATGCCCTGTAGTATCTTGACAAACTTCTTTATAAGTTGGGTCCTCTTTATGACCACCTGCGTAACCAACAGTTGTTTTTTTAACACCATCTAGATTATAAAATTTCTTTTCAACGCCCCAAAAACAACCAGCGCCAAACATTGCTTTTTTCATATTCTTTACCTACCTTTCAATACTTGTTTAAAATATACCCTAAAGGGTATACTATAAACAACTTTATTTAATCATTTAAATATGTTAGACTTTAATATAAGAGAAGGGAGAATACTATGGAAATTAAATTATCTGATAAATTTAAAGAACATGTACAGAATAAAAATATTCAAAGTATTACAATTAAATATGGGAAAAGTTGTAGTTCTTGAGCTGGCTCCTTTAAAGTACCGGAGGTACTTAAAAAGAAGCCTGAAGCAATTGATGAATACAATAAACACACAGTTCATGGTGTTGAAGTTTATGTACATAAAGGTGTAAAAACAACACAGAAAAATGAAATAGTCATAAGGGTACGTGGCTTTTTATTTTTAAAAGAGATATATGTGGAAGGGTTAGATTTAGTTTTAGGGTAAAAAAGAGGCATTTAATGCCTCTTTTTTCTATGAATAGATGATCAATGATAATGAATGGTAATAGGGAATCAAATTACTCTTACATTATATATACAAAAGTGATATAATGAAAATAAATTGTTTTGAATGGGGGATCTCATGAGATTTGTTCGATTATCAGACAAAATAAAAAACAAACGATTGGCCCAACCAATTGTTAATAATAAAGGTCATGTTTTGGTAGCAAGGAATCAAAAATTAACTGATAAAAGAATAGCTTTGTTACTTGACCAAGGGATTCGGAGTGTATATATATCTTCGGAAATACAATCGACGTTAAAAGATGTTATACCTCAAGAAGACAGAAAAGCAGAAATAAAAGAGTTTAAAGATTTTGCTGATGGCATTTTAAGTCGTGTTGGCAACTCATCTATAAAGAATATTAAAAAGAGAATAAGGCTTCACAATACGCTTAATAAAAAAATAGATATGATTGCTCGAGACATTATACGAAAAGTTAATATAAATATGAAATTATCTGTGGTAGATATTAAATCAAAAAGTGATTATTTGTATGAACATCAAGTAAATGTATGTATCCTTTCTATTTACCTAGGACGAAAAGTTGGTCTTGATCAAATTAAAATAAAACATTTAGCAAAAGCAGCTTTAATATATGATTATGGTAATTTTTTAATTGATGAGGCATTTGTTTTAGAAAATCGTCGATTAACAGACGACGAGGTAATGAAAATGCAAAGACATACACAAGCAGCTTATGATTTTTTTAAAGAGCATACGGATTTTTCTATTACAGAAATATTGCCTGCATTAGAACATCATGAAAGAATAGATGGTAAAGGCTATCCTATGGGAAAAACAGGGGATAAGATCCACCTGTTTTCAAAAATTATTGCAATTACTGATGCTTATGATTCTTTAACATCAGATCGGCCTTTTAGGAAAGCTTATCCACAGTCAGAGGCCATTGAGTTACTTATGGGAAGCGCTGGTCGTGCTTATGATTTCGAGTTAACAAATATTTTCGTTAGAAATATAGTACCTTATCCTAATGGTACAAAAGTATTTTTATCCGATAATAAATCTGGCTTCGTTATCAATCAAAATTCAGAATTACCCTTAAGGCCAAAAGTAATTGTTACCAGCGATCGCTTCACGGGATTAGTTGATTTAAAGCAAGATATGAATATTACAATTAAACGTGTAATCTTAGATTAATATTATGTAAATTAATCTAAGAAATCAGCTCTCTAGTTTTGAAAAGATTACAAAAGAATATTCATTGTAAATTATTAAATTGTTCTTGATTTAAATAAAAAAGACAGATATAATACTACCTACATATGGAATAATTATAAATATGAATACAATGATGAATGGATTAAAAGTGGGCACTTGATCTGTTTGGAGTAAGTAGTGCAACCGGCATAGCTGGTTGTATTTTTTGTTATAAAAATATAAAAATACATATATATTTTAGGAGGCGTTAAGAAGATGAGAAAATATTTAGCAGTACTAATGACCCTTATTTTAGTGTTTACATCAAGTGCTGGTGCATTCGCACAAGGACAAGTTGAAGTACAACATTATGATGTAAGTCAATTAAATGAACACCCTAATACAAATGATGGGGATGCTCAAAAATGGGCTGCAAATTCATTAGATACAGAAGAGGGTAATATTGTTATTAAAAAAGCGGCTTATGGGACTGATAATTGGTCAGGTAATTCAGGTGATGATGCGTTTTTAGAAAATCAAGACAATACAATAAAAAATGCACAGAAAATATATGGATATATTGCTCCAACAGAAAATGTTTCCAAATTTTCCGTCAATGTAGATGATGGTTTAAGATTATATATTGATGAAAATCAAAATGGAAGTTTTGAATCAGATGAGTTATTGATTGATGCGTACCATGTTCAAGGAGCAACGAATTATGATACAAATGTAAACTTAGAAGCAGGCAAAGATTATAAATTTGAGATCCATTACTTTAACTGGGGTGGATGGGGTGCATTAGAGTTTAAAGCAAATGACAATGAAATGGATTTAGATTGGTTCAGAATTGATCAAAGAAAAAATAGCATTACTTTAGAAAATGAAGACGCTATTGATTTTATCTATATAAATGATAATGAAAAAAATATATATAAGTATTTTCCTGCAATAGAGGCTTTGGAAGTAGTTGAAGCTACCAGTAATCTGTACTATGACCTAGCCAATAAGAATGATAGTCTTTATGGTGTGAGAGATAGTAAACTTTATGCTTTATCTTCTGAAGGTGCTTCAGAAAAAGATTTGCATGATAATCATATTAATAGTTTAACCCATAATAATGGCTATTTCTTTTATGTAGTAAATCAGAATGTATATGCATATCATGCAAATGATGATGAAGTAATCTATTTAGTTGATACGGGTCATACTTCTGCAGGAGATCTTGTGGAACTAAACAATGACCTCTATTTTACAACAACTGATAATAAATTAGTTAAGATTGAGTTTAGTGATTTTAGTGTCAGTG
>DATFJG010000001.1:0-24201 GCA_035269305.1 Clostridia bacterium | reverse complement strand
GCCAAGATCAAACTCTTAATTTAAAATCTCTCTCATTTTGTTTCTGACGTTTTCTCGCTTGTTGCATGTTTGTTACTTTTGTTTCTTTTAGACATACTGTTCAATTTTCAAAGACCATTTTTTCTCTTGTTTTGCTTTTTTCACAACTATTATAGATTAACATAATGTTGTGTTTGTCGTCAAGAAGTTTTTTAAAAAATTACTTAGAGTTAACAATTTCACTTGCTTGCGACATTAAATATTTTATCAATTCAAGTACTTAATGTCAAGGAATTTTTAACCTCTTTTTTTTATTTTCTAATAAATATTCTATTTTTGCGACATCTATAATATTACATTTTTAACGACGCAATGTCAAATACTTTTTTCAACTTTTTTCTTTAAGAACTATCTCTTCTCTTTTGCGACTTCTCTATAGTAGCATCACGAAAATATGAAGTCAATACTTTTCAAATAGTAAAACTTTTCTGATAATTTAAAAAGGCTCCCGAAGGAGCCTATTAACACTATTTTACTAATCCAATGATATCTTTAACTGCTAAATAATCTTTTCTTTCTAAATAATACTCTATACTTCTTAAGACATTTGTACTTGTTTTAGGATTTATAAAATTGCCTGTTCCTACAGCTATTGCTGAAGCACCTGCTAACATAAATTCTATTGCGTCTTCTCCTGTCGTAATACCACCCATGCCCAAAATCGGTATTTTAACGACACTGGCTACTTCATATACTTTTCGAAGGGCAATTGGTTTAATCGCCGGACCAGAAAAACCTGCTACTTTTCTTTTAATTATAGATTGCTGTTTTTCAATATCTATTGCCATACCCGCCACTGTATTAATAAGGGATATTGCATCGGCTCCACATTCTTCTACAATTAAAGCTATTTCTCTAATATCTGTCACATTTGGAGATAGCTTTACCATTAAATGCTTTGTTGTACTTTTTCTTATAGCCGATACAATCTCTTTAACTACTTTAGGATTCGTACCAAATGCTAATCCACCATCTTCTACATTAGGACATGATATGTTTAACTCTATTGAATCAATATCTTCTTTGTCAAGAATTTCAGCCATTCTTTTATATTCTTCTAAATTGCTACCATTTATATTTGCAATAATTTTCGTATCAAATTGTCGTAAATATGGAATATACTTATTGATAAAAACCTCAACGCCTGGATTTTCTAAACCGATCGAGTTTAATAATCCCATTTCGGTTTCATGCAATCGGGGAGGTGGATTTCCTTTTTTAGGTTTTAAAGTTAAGCCTTTTACCGAAATTGCTCCAATAGCATTTAAATCAATATACTCTTCAAATTCTTCACCAAAACCAAATGTCCCAGAAGCAACTGTTACAGGATTCTTTAAATGAAGACCATTCAAATCTATTGCCATGTTAATTTTATTCATTGAAAGTCACCTCGTCTCCATAAAACATTGGGCCATCTGTACAGACTTTTTTATAACCATTTTTAGTCTCACAAGTACATCCTAGACATGCACCAATACCACATGCCATTTTTTCTTCTAATAATAATTGTGTTTCTACATTATATACCTTTGAAATATCTTTCACTTTTGACATAAGTATTTCAGGACCACAAGTAAAAACTGCATCAAATTTTTCCATTGATAGTATTCTTCCAAGTTCATCTGTAGGATAACCTAGAAATTCTCCCTTTGATCCCTTCTCACTAAAAGTAATAAGTCTATCTGAATACTTTTCGAAATCCTCTAAGTCAAAACACTCATCTTTAAAACCTAACATAGTTGTGGTTTGAATTTTTCTGCTAGATAAAACTTGTAAAGCACCTTTTAATGGTTCAATACCAATACCACCACCAATGAGCAAAACATTATTATAAGTCTCTTTAATATCAAAGCCATTGCCTAGAGGCCCTAATAAATAAATCTTTTCACCAGCTTCGAGTTCACTCAAATGATTTGTTTCAATGCCAACTTTTTTAATGCCGAATTCAACGGCATCATCCCTAAAACCACTAACACTTATGGGTCTATTGAGTAAAGGATAAGTATTTATACTCTTAATCATAAAAAATTGACCAGGTTTTATCTTTGTCTCTTTAGGTTTTTCGACTACCAACTTATATACATCATTCGTTAAAGATTCATTGGCTAATATGCTATAGTTTCCATTTAATTTTTTCATGATTAATCCCAGTACTCTTTATTTGCTGATGATAAAGCATCATTAATCGCCTTGTTCATCTCTAAAACCGCTTCTCTAGCACCTTCTTTAACAGTAGATTCTAATTTCTCATAATTAAATATTATTCCACGGGATGAATTTACTATTGCCCCTAAACCATCTGCATTAAAAGCTCTAACGACATCATCAGCTTTACCACCTTGGGCGCCATAGCCCGGTACTAAAAAGTAAGCCTTTGGCATTTGCTTTCTTAGGGCCACCATTTCTTCTGGATACGTTGCGCCAACAACAGCACCAATCGGTCCATATGTTCCACTGAATTCTTTATTCATATCTGAAACCAACCCAGCAACACGTTCATAAATTGTTTGACCATCTTTTGAAATGTCCTGGATTTGCTTTGACGAAGGATTTGAAGTTTTCACTAGTACAAATATACTTTTATCATAAATCTTAATGTCTTCGATAAACTCTTTAATACAATCTTCACCTAGATAAGGATTAACGGTTACATTGTCTACTTCGAAATCATCAACTATTTCATCACCATATACCGCGTGCCCTAAGTGACCATTTGAATAAGCCTTTGATGTTGAACCAATATCGCCTCTTTTAATATCCCCTATAACAAATAAACCCTTTGACTGAGCATATTTTTTACTTTCAACATATGCTTTTAAGCCTTCCAGACCGTATTTTTCGTAGAAAGCGATTTGTAACTTTACTGCTGGTGCAATATCATAAATACCATCGATTATATCTTTATTAAAACTAAAAAGTGCTTCTGAAATACTTTTATCATTCTTATAACTCCGAGGAATCCGATCCAGTCTTGGATCAAGCCCTACTACAACTGGTGATTTCTTTTGAATAATTTTCTCTTGTAAGCCTTTAATATTCATTTTTTTCACTCCTTTGGTATTTAATTTCGCCGGCTTTAATTGTCATTTCTACAACGCTTTTTACTTTGTAACCATCAAAAGGTGTATTTTTCCCCTTTGAAATAAACTTCTCCGATTCTATTGTTTCCTCTTTGGATAAATCAATTATTGTTAAATCAGCAACAGCATCTATACTAAGACTTCCACTATTAATACCTAGAATCTCTGCTGGTTTATTTGTCATCATATCAACTATTTGTTCTAACGGAATATTTTCTTTTTCAACTAAACTAGTATAAGCTACTGGAAATGCGTACTCAATACCACTAATACCAAAGGAAGCTTTTTCATAAGATACTTCTTTACTTTCTTTTTCATGTGGCGCATGGTCCGTTGCAATTATATCCACATGGCCACTTTTTATCCCTTGAATCATCTTTCGCCGATGGTATTCTGATCGAATGGGCGGATTAACTTTTGAATATGGGTCTTGCATATCAATTATTTCTGAAGATAAAGAGAAATGATGGGGTGTAATTTCACAAGAAGCTTTTACACCTGCTTTTTTTGCATCAATAATGCTGTTTAAAGAGTCTTCACAACTAATATGTGCGATGTGTATTCTTTTGTTATATTTTTTTGCTACTTCTAAATTACGTTTAACAATATCCGATTCTGCTACACAAGGCCACGGCCCTTGTGTATACTTTTTACTTACAGTAAAATCTTCACAATGAGATATAATTATAGAATTATCTGGTAACTTTTGAAAAGCTTCTTCTAATACCTTTTCATCCATAATTGCCATGCCATCGTCAGAAAAAGCAACGGTTTGATTAGCTAAACCATCAAAATCCACTAGAGCTTCTCCCCTTTGGTCCATCGTCACACTGACAATGGGTAACACATTAATTAATGCCTCTTTTTTTATTTTTTCTTTTAAAACAGTTAATTTATTAACCGTATCAATAACTGGATTAGTATTTGGCATTGTCGCTACAGTTGTAAATCCTCCTTTTAGAGACGCTTGGGTTCCAGTTACTAGGGTTTCTTTCTGACTCTGTCCGGGCACACGTAAATGCACATGAGCATCTATAAATCCTGGACATACCATTTTTCCCTTTGCATCAATTATTGAATCATAACTTCCTGTTACTTCTTTCGTTACCTCTACAATCTTGCCGTTTTTGATTCCTATATCAAAAAACCCATTGACCCGATTCCTAGGATCAATTACTTTTCCATTTTTTATTAATATACTCATGTAATCCCTCCAACAAAAAAACCTCTTGAAAGATAAACTAATCCCAAAGAGGTGTACAATTGATAATCTAAAAAGGCCTCTCGGACCCCATTAGGATTAATATTCTTTTTTTACAATCTAACACAGAAAAATTTCTTTGTCAATAAAATATGAAATTTAGTGATTTTTCTAATTGACAATCAAGACAAATATTATAAACTATAATATGAGAGTAAAGTAAGGAGAAAATTTATGATATCTATTTCATGTTCAAATATAAAAAAATCCTATGGCGTCGACTTAGTCCTTGATGGTATTAGTTTCAGCTTAAACGAAGGGGAGCGGGTTGGACTCATCGGAGACAATGGATGTGGCAAAACCACACTATTTAACATACTCACCGGAGAAATACCACAGGACTCTGGAGAAGTCTACCTATCAAAAAATAAAACTGTTGGCTATTTAAAGCAAAAAAATAATTACGATGAATCACTCAGTATTTATGAAGCTTGCGAGCCAACATTCCAAGAGCTAATTGATATGGAACAAGAACTTAGATTATTTGAGAAGCAAATTACTGAGGACCCAAGAAACGAAACTTTACTCCATGAGTATTCAGATACAATGGACCTTTTTGAAAAACGTGGTGGCTATACTTTTAAAAGTAAAATTAGAGGTGTTTTGAATGGTCTTGGTTTTTCACCGGATGAATACGATACACCTGTAAATATTTTAAGTGGTGGTCAAAAATCCAGATTACAATTAGCCCTTTTGTTATTAGAAGAGCCAGATATTCTATTACTAGATGAACCAACAAACCATTTAGATTTAGAAACAACGACATGGTTAGAAAATTTCTTGATTGATTATCCCAAAACGATTCTAACCATTACCCATGACCGTTTCTTTCTAGATAGCGTTACAACTAAAATTTTTGAAATCGAGAACCATAAGCTATTAGAACACGAAGGTAATTATTCGGAATTTCAAAAATACAAAAAGGCACTGGTAAAGGTTCAAGAACGGGCCTATGAAAAACAGCAGAAGAAAATTCAAAAACAAGAAGAAATCATTCGCCGGTTTAAAGGTCGTGGTACTGAAAAACTCGTTAAAAGGGCTCAAAGTCGAGAAAAAATGTTAGAAAAAATTGATCGAGTTGAAGCACCCAATGAAAACAGTCCTACCCTTAAGTTAAGATTTGAACCAAATATAAAAAGCGGTGAAGAGGTTTTAAAAGTAAAAAATCTTTCAAAATCATTTGATAATGAAACGCTTTTTAAAACCCTTAGTTTCGATATTTTCCGTGGCGAAAAAATAGGACTTATTGGCCCGAATGGTGTGGGAAAAACAACACTATTTAAGATTATACTAGAGGAGTTAGATTATGATTTAGGAGAAATATCCTTAGGTCATAATGTATATACTGGTTATTTTGATCAAGAACAACAAAAGCTAAATCCAGAAAATACCGTCTTTGACGAAATCTTAGAAATTATTCCAAGAGCTACAAATACAGAAATTAGAAATAAACTTGGATTATTCTTATTTACTGGTGACGATGTCTTTAAAACCATCGATTCCTTAAGCGGTGGCGAAAAAGGTAGACTGTCCTTATTAAAACTTGTCTTATCTGATTCAAACTTCATTTTATTAGATGAACCAACGAATCATTTAGATATTAGATCAAAAGAAGTCTTAGAAGAAGCTTTAAACAATTACAATGGTACTTTATTAATAATATCTCATGATCGATATTTTCTAAATAAAGTAACAAACAAAACCTTTGAATTTAATAAAGACAAAATTCAAACATATCTTGGCAATTATGATTACTATATTACCAAGAAAAAGACTAATGAAAAATTGTTCAAGGTGGATGAAGGGCCTAACAAAACTAAAACTGAGTTGAAAAAAGAACGTCAAGAAAGAAAAGAAATAAAGAAAAATATCCAAAACAAAAAGGACCGTATGTCAGAAGTTTTAAAGGAAATTGAAGTTTACGAAAAAAAGTTGCATGAAAATGAAAAGAAAATGTGTTTAGAAGAGGTTTATTCTGACGGTGATCAAGTTAAAGCAATCAATGAAGAAAATCAACAATTGGAAACAACGATCAATAAACTTTATGAAGAATGGGGTCGTTTAGACAAATACTTAGAGGATTTATAAAATCAAAGGAGAGATATTATGGACAAAACAAATCAACAAATAGTAGAAGACATTATTAACTTACAATTAGGTAGAAAGGCCGGCACTGAAATTCCTGTTAATGCAAATTTACAAGATGATTTAAATGCTGATTCCTTAGATGCTGTTGAAATCATTATGGAAATTGAAGATTCTTTCGACATTGAAGTGCCAGACGCAATAGCTGAAAAAATTGAAACAATGGAAGACATTCTAGATTATCTTGATGAAGTACTATAATCTAAAGGGTGAAGCCAATCGGCTTCACCCTTTTATTTTTTTAATTTATTTCCAAATTTGGAATAGCAATTGTTTCTTCATTGCCTAAAACACCCTGAGAATATCGATAAGCACCGGCACAACCAATCATTCCAGCATTATCAGTACATAGGAGTTTTGAAGGATAATAAATTTCAATGTTTTCTAATTGTCCCATATCATCTAAACCTTTTCTTAAACCACTATTAGCCGCAACACCACCAGCCAAAGCAATTTTATCTAAATTATAATCTTTGCAAACATCCTTCCCACGATTAACCAATACATCAACAACTGCTGCTTGAAAGCTTGCCGCTACATCTTCATTATTAATCACTTCATTTTTTTGATTCTTCATATTTATATAATTCAAGACTGCTGTTTTTAAACCACTAAAACTAAAATCATAGTCTCCTACTTTAGCTCTTGGGAAATCAATTGCTTTAGAATTACCTTTTTGAGCTAACTTATCAATGATTGGCCCCCCTGGATAACCAAGTTCTAATCTTCTGGCGACCTTATCAAAACTTTCTCCCGCGGCATCATCTCGCGTTCTCCCAATTACATGGTATTCACTATAATCTTTTACTTCCACTAGATGTGTATGGCCGCCAGAAACAATTAATGATAAAAAGGGCGGTTCTAACGTTGGATGTTCTACAAAATTTGCAAAGATATGCCCTTCAATATGATTGACAGGAACCAACGGAATATCAAGGGCAAAACTTAACGCCTTAGCATAGGATAAGCCAACAAGCAATGCGCCTACAAGACCCGGACCATTGGTAACTGAAATGAAATCTAAATCATCAAAAGTCATTTGAGCCTTCTCTAATGCCTCATCAACAATTTGAGAAATCTTTTTTACATGATTCCTTGATGCGACTTCTGGAACCACACCACCAAACTTCTTGTGGATGTCAATTTGCGAATAAATTATATTTGTTAATACTTCTCTTTTTCCTTTTATAATTGCTACTGAAGTTTCGTCACAACTGGTTTCAATAGCCAAACTAATTAAACTCATCTAATCTCCCTTCATTATGCCATCAAAGCACTAGCTGATGATGCCACGAGAATCAATATATAAATCAAAGAAGGTAACAATACAGCCATAGCCGCTTTCTTATAACTGAACTCATGTACTAATCGAATGCCAATAATACTAACAATTAAGTAACCTATTGTAAATATATCAAAATAAGATAGTAAAATAAATTGAACACTTGTTGGCGCCAATCCACTAAAAAACACAGCCGGCGATAACGATAAATAGATGTTTCCAGTAAATGCTTTCAAAACACCGGCAATTAGTTGTCCAAGGGCTACAATAAAATAAGAATAAACCAATACACTTAAGGTCGCTTTTAGTTTTGCTTTCCCATTTCTCAACATCGCTATACCGTGAACCAATAAACCTTTAAAAACTGGGTTTACCAAAGCACTTAATATCCCTACTATAATACCCGTTCGAAGGGATGTTTCCACTAAGGCATCTGTGATTTCATAATCTGGATTAACTGCAGCAACTGCTTTTATTTGATTAATCACTTGTGTCCTAAGCAAATCTCTTTGAATGAAAAAAATAACTGCAAAAATTATCATTAAAAGAAAACCTGGCTTTAAAATATTGGCCTTCCGTTTAATGTCCCTAAATGTTTCTTCAGGGTTAATAAAAACACCTATCATACGATTAAACAGCGACAGTTGATGTTCTTCATTCTCTTCTACTACAAAATCTTTGATTGAATCCTTCTCATTTTTATCTTTATTATTCATTTTTCCTCCTTACTCATATCTAAGGGCATCAATTGGATCTAGTTTTGCCGCCTTATTAGCTGGATAAAGTCCAGCAATGATACCTACTAAAGTCGAAAACAAAGTTGCCGCAATAATGACAACTATACTTGTTCGAGCTGGTATATCAATTACATTAGAGGCAACCTTTGATAGCAAAATGCCAAGACTTGTTCCTATAATTCCACCAATGCCCGAAATAATTACTGCTTCAATTAAAAACTGTACCAATATATCTTGCCGCGTCGCCCCAATTGCTTTACGAATGCCAATTTCCCTGGTACGTTCAGTGACAGATACTAGCATAATATTCATGATCCCAATGCCGCCTACAAATAATGAAATCGAAGCAATGGCCCCTACAACTAGGGTGAGCATCTGCATAACATTGTTAATAATTTCTAACTGTCCTTCCGCTGAAAACCCAATGTACTTATTTTCACCTACATTACTATGTTTTCTTGAAAGCACTTTAATAATTTCATCAATAACTTCTTGCCCATTTACATCAGGTACTAAATTAAAATCCATCCCCGGTATAAACTGACTCGCATTTAAAATTTTTGCCCCAGTACTATAGGGAATATATGCTTTTCTCTGGACTGCTCCCATTGCAGGAATTAAAGATTTTGGCGGTTCGAATATACCAACAATAATGAATGCATTCCCCACACCGTTGACATCAACAATTATTTTTTCCCCAAGTATATCTGTTCTTTGAAAACGGTCAAGGGCAAGGGATTCTTCAATAACTATTATATTTCTTCGTGTGTTAACATCATTTGAGTTAATGAAACGTCCTTGAAGCATTTCAAAACTTTCAATACTGTTGTATTCATCACTAACCGCTTCTATAGCAATACTGATGGGTTCCTTATTATCGCTCATATCATAAGTGCTACCATTAAAATTATAATCTATTGACTTTGCTGCTATTTTATCTGAAAAAACTTCACTAATCAACTGATAATCTTCATGGGTCAACCGATCTTTATCATAAACTTCTTCTTGGTAATTGGTCATTATAAAAATTCGATTAGCGCCAATATTATTAAATTCATTTGAAACGGCTCCTTTGGTGCCATCACCTAAAGCAACAACAACGATCACAGAAGAAATGCCAATAATAATGCCTAGCATTGTTAAAACAGAACGCATTTTATTCACCCAGAGTGCCTTTAAAGCAATACGTATACTCTCAATAAAATTCATTCTTTCACCTCAAGCTTTCCAGCAAATATTTCTTCATCTTTTATAATTTCTCCATCTTTAAAAGTGATTTGTCTATTTGTCATTAAAGCAATATCTAACTCATGCGTAACAATAATAACCGTTACGCCTTCGTCATTTAGTTTTTTAAATATATTCATTATTTCAATAGTTGTTTTTGAATCTAAATTTCCCGTTGGTTCATCTGCTAAAATAATCGACGGATTATTAACCAAAGCTCTTGCAATAGCCACTCTTTGTTTTTGCCCACCTGAAAGTTCATTAGGTTTATGATCCATTCGATCAGATAACCCGACTCTCGCAAGTGCATTATTTACTTTTACTTTTCTTTCTTTTGATTTGTATTTCCCATAAATCAAAGGTAGTTCAACATTATGAAAAGCTGTCACTCTAGGCACCAAATTAAAAGTTTGAAAAACAAACCCTACATTTTTATTTCTTATTTTCGCTAACTGATCTTCATCAAAAGTATCAACACTATGTTCGTGTAGGTGGTACTTACCCTTTGTTGGCCTATCAAGACATCCTAAAATATTCATCATTGTCGATTTCCCTGAACCGGAGGCACCGATAATTGATACAAACTCTCCTTCTTCTATTGTCAAGTCAACACCTCGCAAAGCATCTACCTTAATTTTACCGGTATCATATATTTTCCATATATTCTTTAATGTAATCATCAGTTATCCCTTACCTTATTCAACGGTTTCAATAATTTCAACTGCATCACCATCTTCTAACTCTAAAGGTGGATCTAACAAAATCGTATCACCAACACTCACAGCATCTGAAATGATTTCTGTTCTAAGGGGACCATTAATCCCTCTATCAATTATAATTTTTTCCACTTTTCCTTCTGAATACTTAAAAATTATATGATTATTTTCAACGTCTCTAATTAAAGCTTCATATGGAATAACTTTTGCGTTTTCATTACTATCCGTTTCAATTTCTACATTCACTGTATAATTTGGTTTGTAATGATTTTCAGAAATAATATCTATTTCAACTGGTACAATTGAAGATTGCTGTGAAACAACTGCTGTTGGATTAATTTTACTAACTTTTCCTTCATAAATAATATCTTCACCATTTCGCGATATCTCAACAATTTGTCCAATATTAATACTGTCAACATCGTATTGACTAATTTCGGTTTCAATCATTAAATTGTCTATGGTCTCAACAACAACTCCCTGAGTATTAGACATCACAAATTCTCCTTGTTTTAAATTACTACTTGTAATAACACCATCAAAAGGCGCCTCAAGGATCATATCCTCTAATTTGTTTTCTAAATCCAATAACTGAGCTTTCGATTCTTCTAACTGTAACTTAGCTATTTCTAAATCAATCCCATTACCATAGCCTTCATATTTCTTTTTAGTCGACTGATAATCATTTTCTGCTAAAGCTAGAGCATTTTTAAACTGATTAAACTCAGAAGTACTGATGACGCCACTCTCATATAACTTTTTGTTATTTTCAAAAATATTCAATGCCTTTTCATAATTTAACTTCGCATTTTTATAGGCACCTTCATAGTTAATGACACCTGACATCCGTAATTTTTGTATGTTTTTTTCATTAATTTCAACTTGTAAAGCACTGCTGCGTATTTGACTTAATAAGTCTTCTTGATCTAAGGCAGCTATGATTTCACCTTTTTGTACTGAGTCACCTATTTCAAAATTAATCGTTGTAATTTTTCCAGATTGATTAAAAGTTAAATTTTGCTCTAGTGTTGAAGCTACTTGTCCTGAAGTAAAAACAATTGCAGACAATTCCTGTTCTTTTACTTCATAAGCTTTTAAATAGTATTTCTCACCAGCACCATTGACAGATTGATTTAAGGCCGCATATATTGTGGCACCTAATATAAGTACTACAAGGATTAATATAGCGACTCTTTTTTTATTCACTTTAAAATTGTTTTTCTTCATTACTGCCTCCCTTAAGTAGAAGAACCATCTCAATGCCATCTTCTCTTTTATAGTATTCTTTCAAGAGCTTCCCCCGAGCAAAACCTATTTTCTCATAAAGTTTAATGGCTTCTTGATTTGTAATTCTCACTTCTAAACTTATCTGGCTTACGCCAATATCCTTTGCTTTTCTTATAATAAAATTTATTAATTTGCTGGCAATCCCCTTTTTTCTAAAAAGTGGCGCCACTGCTAAATTAGTAATATGTATATCATCGTCTAATAACCAATAACCAATATAGCCGATGATTTGTTCCTCTATTTTAAAGGTATAATAAGTCGCTTTTTCATTGACTAACAATTCATAAATAAACGCATTAAAAGTCCAACTGGTACTAAAACTTTCCTCTTCGATCTTAAGAACATTCTTAACATCACTTAGTTGCATTAACTGAATTGTTCCTTCCATATCAATCACCTTTTAGTTTTCTAATGTCATCTCCGCTTGAGACTTTCTTATATAATTTGCTTCAATGGTATTGTAGCTCTGATAATCCTCTGGATCAATTTCTCTACCCATAGCAGCTAAGGTCTTAGCGTAAGGGAAATTATCTTTTAATGATGCCAATGCTATTTTTTCATTTTTGTTGGATAAAATATATTCTTTGTTTTCAGTAACACCACTACCAACCAATATCATTTCCTCATCTTTGCTATTCCATTCATCTAGAAAATCGTCAATCATACCCATTTGAGCCTCATCTGTGCTAACAACTTTACCTTTATAGAATTTAAAAGCTTTTACAAAAACTTTTTTACGCCTACCATCAACTACAGAAATAACTTTCCCATTGTAAGCCGATAGGTTCATTCCTAAAGAATCTAGCGTTGAAATAGTCACAATAGGTGTTCTATTTGGGTGTGCTAAAGCCTTTGCTGTTGTCAATCCAATTCTTACACCAGTAAATGAGCCGGGCCCATTAGATACAACGATCAAATCAATATCCCCTATTGTTAAAGACAAGTTGTTAAATATATATTTAATAATTGGCATTAATTTTTGCGAGTGAGTTCTCGGATGATTGATTGTTATTTCACCTAAAATCCCTTCATCATTTGAAATAGCGACACTTGCAACAACAGATGATGTTTCAATTGATAAAATGTTCATTTAACTCTCCTTTGTTTTGAAATCTATATTTTCTGGTAACCCTTCTATATGGAAAACACGTTGATTCTCTTTTTCTCCAAGTGCAATTGTAATCCAAATGCTATCCGCTGGAATTAATTCTTCGATCTTAGAAGCCCATTCTACAATTGTAATGGCCTCCCCGAAAAAATATTCTTCATACCCTATTTCATATAATTCTTCAACTGAGTAGATTCTATAAACATCAAAATGATTGATTTTTATATCGTTAGAATATTCGTTAACAATACTATAACTAGGTGAATTAACATAACCATCAAACCCTAAGGCTTGACACAGATATTGACTAAAAGTTGTTTTCCCAGCACCAAGGTCTCCATCAAGGCAAAGTATTGAACCAGGCTCTAAAAATTTAGCTACAGCTTGCGCGATTTTTTTCGTTTCGTTTTCATTTTTACATAATATTTTCATATTAACACCTCAATTTAGACTATTATATCATAATTAGCAATCAATTTTAATCAAAGTAAAAAATATCTAACAATATTAAAAAACATCATTTAAAAAGCCATCTAAAAAGATGGCTTTCATTAATAACTAATGCAATACAGCTTTTTTTAAGGCAAGCTTCGCCACATTTAATTCTTCAACGCTCGGTTTTGCCGTTAAAAAATATTTTTGGATTAAGTAGCTCATGAACATAATTGGTTTAAAAATTTTATATTGTCCTTTAAAAACTTCATAGCCAATCATATATGCAATTAAGAAATTTAGATCATAGAAAGAACTAAAAAAACTAATCATATAAAATATAATAAAGGTTTCAATAACTAGTAAACTACCGCAATGGGTTGATACCCTTGATATATTTTCTAACCCTTTAAATGTTAAGTCTTTGTTTTCGTTGAAATAATTAATTACCATATGTTCAGCACCATGATAATTTGATACCCTGGTGATTTTTATTAAAAAAGCAACGATGATCATAATCCCTAAATATAAAACTTTTTCATTATTCAAAACAGAGTCTACCTGGTTTGAAAGCGGTGAGTCACTAAAAAATAAAATGACGACTAAAATAGAATAAATAAGTAAAGCCTTTATAAATTTTTTCCAATTTCTTCTAATAATCTTATAAATCAATACAAAACTTCTCAAAAAAGGAATTTTTGATAAAAAGTTTATGAACTTAGAAAACTTGGTTTGGCTTTTTTTATATCCACCACTCCTGATTTTGTACTGATGTTTCTTTTGATCTAGAAGCACTTGAGCAAAACCTTTGTTACTATAAATACTCACACCATTCAAATGGGCTCTACCACCATTTATTTTTATAGCTTCCATCTATTCCTCTAGATTTTTAATAACTAATCCATCAATAATTGTATAAACAGCATTGGCTTGAATATCTAAAGGGTCTTTATCCCAAACAACTAAATCAGCATCTTTTTTCTCTTTAATACTACCCAATCGATGGTCAATCCTTAGAATTTCTGCCGGATAAATAGTTATTGCTTTTAAAGCTTCCATATAATCCATACCACTTTTATAAGCTAATGCAGCACACATATTTAAATGTTGTAGTGGAATGACTGGTGAATCAGTCATAATAGCAACTTTTACACCTGCTTTATTTAAGATTCCAGGCGTCTTAAAAGATTTATTTTTTAACTCCACTTTTGATCGGTGCCCAAAAGTTGGACCCACAATCGCAGGGTAATTCTCTTCAGCTAATATATCTGTAATAAGATGACCTTCTGTGCAATGGTCTAAAGTTAAATCTAAATCAAATTCTTTAGCAATACGTATAGCCGTTAAAATGTCATCCGCTCTATGGGCATGTGCTTTTAATGGAATTTCATTATTAATTAAAGGTAATAAGGCTTTTAATTTAAAATCAAACTTCCCATCATCACCTCTTCTAATTTTTGTATTATATTCTAAGGCTTCGTATAAAACCTTTCTCAGCTCTGCTGCCGTTGCCATACGTGTGGATGGTGATTTCTTCTTTTCATTATATACTCTTTTAGGGTTTTCGCCAAAAGCACATTTTATTGCCGCAGGTGACTCAATAATCATATCGTCGATTCTTTTACCTAAAGTTTTAATCGTTGCAAATTGTCCACCAATAACATTGGCACTCCCTGGACCTGAAGAAACTGTTGTGACACCACCAGCAATTGCTTCCTTAAAAGTTTCATCCATAGGATTGATACCATCAATGGCTCTTAGTTCAGGGGTAATAGGATTTGTCATTTCATTAACATCCATTCCCTCAAAACCAATCGCATCTTCAATTAGTCCCAAATGACAATGGGCATCGATTAATCCTGGCGTTATAATCTTTCCTTCAAAATCATAAATCTCAACTTCTTTATCGTCAACGTCTATTGACTCGGCTACCTTTTCTATTTTCCCATCATTAATTAAAATAGAACCTTTTTCGATAACAGATCCTTCCATTGTATATATTTTTGCATTTTTTAATAAGATCATACTTCCTCCTTTAACTTTTAATTTAATTTTCTTTCTTCCCACTTAATTCTAGCCATTTCATCAATTACCTTCTCTAATGATAACTCTGGGTGAATCGTTTCATGGTTAGAAATAGTAATAAAAGCCATAGTTGTAGCAACTTTTGCAATTTTATCAATTGACATATTCTTTGTATAACCATAACCTATCCCTGCTACAAAGGAATCACCTGCCCCTGTTACATTTCTAACTTCTGGGTTAAGACTTTTTAAAAATCCTTGGTTTCTACCATTTGAATAAAAAACGCCTTCTTTATCTAGAGTAATAAATAGATTGGTTACACCTAGCTCATGAATTTTTTTAGCAGCTTTAAGCAGATCCGCGTCTGTTTTAATAGCCATATCTGCAATTACTTCTGCTTCTAATCTATTCGGTTTAATTGTATGAAACCCTCCAATAAAGGGAAGAATTTTTACAGTTTTATTTGCGGAAATCGGATCTAATATAAACTTAGTATCTTCATGATAAGTATCTAATAAGAACTTAAGATTCAAGGGATTGTCTGCATCTAAAAATACATAATCCGCTGCCTTTATTATATCTGATTTGCTTTTAATATAATCAATATCTAAGCGGTTGATACTACTCATATCATTTATACCTGAAACCATTTCTCCATTTTCATCAAGAACTGCCAAATACGTAGGTGTTCTTTTGTCTTTTAAAATCAAAGACTGGGACATATCATATCCGATGTATCGTGAATGTTCAATGATTTCTCTACCAATTTCATCATCACCAAGAACAGAAATGAATTTTGTATTGACTTCCATTCTTGCTAGATTCTCTGCTATATTACGACACACGCCTCCAAAGGTCATTTTAATCCGACCAGGAATGGAATCACGGGAGGCATATTTATTTTCACAAAACCCAAATATGTCTACAACAGATGCACCTAAGACCAATATATAATTTTCATTCATAGATCCACCTATATTTTTCTCATACTTAAAGCGATTCTTTGACGATCCACATCAATATCAATGATCTTTACATCTACAATATCTCCAACTTTAACAATATCCATTGGGTTTTCAACATAACTATCACTCATTTCTGAAATATGCACTAAACCATCTTGTTTAATTCCTATATCAACAAAACATCCAAAAGCAACGACATTTCTAACAGTTCCCTTTAAAACCATGTCTTGAGATAAATCTTCAATACTCAACACACCACTTTTAAAAATTGGTTTTGGCATTTCTTCTCTCGGATCTCTCCCAGGTTTCTTTAACTCTCTAACAATATCCTTTAATGTAGGTAACCCAAGGTCTAAAGCTTTTGAAAGTTCAGAAATCCCACCTTTATCTTTAATCCGATCGTTTATATCCTCTAAACATCCTTTGGCTACATCTTCTTCGCTATAGTTTAGTAACTCTAATAATTTCATAGCACTATCATAACTTTCCGGATGAACCCCAGTATTATCTAATATATTATCGCCAGATTTTATTCTTAAAAACCCTGCACATTGCTCGAATGTTTTAGGCCCTAGCCTGCTAACTTTTAGTAACTCTTTTCTATTACTAAATTGGCCTTTTTCTTCTTTATATTTTAAGATATTAGTTGAAACAGTACTGGATAAACCGGAGATGTATTGTAATAGTGTTGGTGAGGCAGTGTTTAGGTCTACTCCTACGCTATTAACACAATCTTCTACAACACCTGTTAAAGAATATTCTAATTTTCCTTTATTTAGATCGTGTTGGTATTGTCCAACGCCAATGCTCATTGGATCAATTTTCACCAACTCAGCTAAAGGATCTTGTAGTCTTCTACCAATAGAAATCGCACCTCTTATAGACACATTAATTTCTGGAAACTCGTCATTTGCAATTTTTGAAGCCGAATAAACCGAAGCACCATCTTCACTAACAATGGTATAATAAACCTCTGTATCAAGTTCAGATATAATTTCTGCTACTAAACTTGCCGTTTCTCTAGAAGCTGTACCATTGCCAATAGGAATAATATCAATAGTGTATTTCTTAATTAGTTCCTTTAGTGTCGCCTTAGATTCCTTAACTTTATTTTGAGGGGCATTCGGATAAATTGTCGTGTAATCTAATAATTTACCGTACTTATCTAAAACTGCTATTTTACAGCCAGTTCTAAAACTAGGGTCGATAGCTAATACATTAACCCCTTCAACTGGCGGAATCATCAATAAAGACTTCGTATTCTTGGAAAAAACAGAAATTGCTTCCGCCTCTGCAGATTCTGTTAAAATAGATCTTATTTCTCTTTCAATGGAAGGAAAAATAAGTCGCTTATAACTGTCTTGAACCGTCTCTTTTAATAGCTCATGAAATATTGATGCTTCATTTGTAATCACCCGATTATTTAAGAAATTACACAAAGCATTGTCATTTGCCACAACATTTACTTTTAAGATTTCTTCTTTTTCCCCACGATTAAGTGCTAATACTCTGTGATTAGCAATTTTATTTGCTTTTTCTTGAAAGTCATAATACATTTGGTAAACTTGTTTTTCGTCTTTTTCTTTATCTTTCACTTCAGATTTAATTAAACCATGACGCATAACAAAGTTTCTTATATATTTGCGATAGTCAGGATTATCAGAAATCATTTCAGCAATAATATCTAAGGCGCCTTGAATCGCTTCTTCAACGGTTTCAACACCTTTCTCTTCATCAATGTATGCTTTTGCAACTTCACTTAATTCTCCATCTGTTATTTCCTGGGAAATAATAATTTTACTTAAGGGTTCTAGGCCCTTTTCTTTAGCCTTAGTTGCTCGTGTACTTCTCTTTTGTTTATAAGGACGATATAAGTCCTCTACTTGCTGTATAATTTCTGCTTTTAGAATCTTTTCCTTTAATTCTTCTGTCAGCTTTCCTTGCTCATCTATTATTTTTATAACATCTTCTTTTCGCTCTTTTAAATTTCTTAAATAAATTAATCGTTCATCTAAATTCCTTAGTGTCACATCGTCTAAACCACCAGTCATTTCTTTTCTATAACGAGCAATGAATGGTATCGTGTTACCTTCGTCAATTAATTTCACTGTTGTTGCTACTTGGCTTTTCTTAACATTTAATTCTTTTGCTAACTGATCAATAATAATGCCCATAGTTTTAACTCTCCTTCCAACAAAAAACGTCTAAGATTGCTTAGACATTTTTAAATATGCATTTATAAACCCATTAATATCTCCATCCATTACCCCATTCACGTCACCGACTTCATAATTTGTCCGATGATCCTTTACCATGCTGTAGGGATGAAAAACGTAAGACCTAATTTGACTGCCCCAAGAAATTTCTGAATAGTCTCCCATTAAATCTTCAATGGCTTCTTTTTGTTCTGACTCTTTTAATTGGATTAGTTTAGCCATTAACATTTTCATGGCTGTTTTCTTGTTACTCAGTTGAGATCTTTCATTCTGACATTGTACAACAATACCAGTTGGCAGATGGGTGATCCGTACGGCTGAATCCGTTGTATTAACATGTTGTCCACCAGCACCTGATGCTCGATAAGTATCAATTTTCAAATTTGTCGGATCGATTTCTATATCAATGGTATCATCCAGTTCTGGCATTACATCAACAGATGCAAAAGATGTATGTCTTTTACCAGCCGTATCAAAAGGCGAAATTCTAACCAATCGATGAACACCTTTCTCAGATTTCAAATACCCAGTAGCATACTCACCAATTACTTTAATGGTAACAGTTTTAATGCCACCTTTTTTGTCCGCTATTAAATCCAACACCTCTACTGTATACCCTTGAGATTCTGACCATTTTGTATACATACGTAATAACATTTCAGCCCAATCTTGTGCATCTAAACCACCACTTCCAGAATTAATAGAAAGAATCGCATTTAAATGATCGAACTCTTCATCTAGCAAAACATTTAAACGCATTTCTTCAATAGTCTCTTTAATTTCTATTAGCGACTCATGTATTTCATCATATAGATGTTCTGCAGATTCTTCAATAGCCATTTCACACAACATTTTTGCTTCTTCATAAGATAATTCTAAAGATTCAAAGGCATTAATACGGTCTTTTAGTTGATTTGCTTTCTTCACAATTCCCTGGGCTTTATTTGGATCATCCCAGAAACCTTCTTTCGTCATTTTCTTTTGTAAATCATCATGTTCCTTTTTCAACTCAGTTAAGTCAAAGGGAACTCCTTATTTCATCAATTGGGGATTCTAACTGCTTGATTTCAAAGAGTAATTTCTTTAGATTTTCATTCACTAGTTACCTCCCACAACACTGCTTATATTTTTTCCCACTACCACACGGGCAAGGGTCATTTCTTCCAACTTTTTCATTATTTCTTTCAAAAGTTCTTACTTCATCTCCAGTAGGTGTACCACCCTTATTCGTTGATGAAGACTCTACTAATGAAGTGTCAGAAGCCTTTTTAATTGCATCAGAAACAACAGCTACTTTTTCCCGCTTAGTATTTGTCTTGATTGTTGCACCATAAATATAGCGAACAGTTTCTTCTTGAATGTTTCTTGTCATTTCTTCAAACATCTCGAAACCTTCTTTTTTATATGCAATTACAGGATCTTGTTGTCCGATAGCTCGTAAACCAATTCCTTGTTTTAACTGGGACATGGCATCAATGTGATCTATCCATTTGCTATCAACTACTCTTAAAAGAATATAACGTTCTAATTCTCTCATCCGTTCCGAAGTAAAATTTTCTTCTTTAGTTTCGTAAATCTCAATTGCTTCATTATATAATAGTTCTTTCAATTCATCTCTTCGTAGGTCTAAATCCTCTTGGTCAATTAAACCTTTTGGCAAATAAATTGAATGCAAGTGCGCCTCTAATAAATCCAAACTCCAATCTTCTGGATAATCTGAATCACTGGTATAGGTTTGAATGGCTTCATCAATGATTCGTTCAATCATACCAAGAATATTAGACTTTAAATCATCGCCCTTTAAAACTTTATTTCGTTCATTATAGATGATTTCTCTTTGTCTATTAATAACATCGTCATATTGTAAAACATGTTTACGAATACCGAAGTTTCTACCTTCTACTTTCTTTTGAGCTTTTTCAATAGAGTTTGATAAAATAGATGCTTCAATAGGGGTATCATCATCCATACCTAAGGTTGCAACCATATCTCTTATCTTATCACTTACAAATAGACGTAATAAATCATCTTCAAAGGATATGAAAAATTGAGATGAACCAACATCTCCCTGTCGTCCCGCACGTCCACGCAACTGATTATCAATTCGTCTAGACTCATGACGCTCTGTACCAATAATGTGCAAACCGCCGGCTTCAATAACCTTCTCTCTATTTTTCGAGAATTTTTCATCTAGTTCATTAAAATATTCTTTATATACCTTTTTTGCAGCTTTAATCTCATCATCATGATAATCCAAAGGACTGGTTACTTTTTCTAAGATATCATCGGAATAACCCTCTTTTTTCATTTCTTTTTTTGCCATAAACTCTGGGTTACCACCTAGTACAATGTCCGTTCCACGACCAGCCATATTAGTCGCAATAGTAACAGCTTTATACCTTCCTGCTTGTGCTACAATTTCAGCTTCTTTTTCATGATATTTTGCATTTAGTACTTCATGTGGAATACCTTGTTTCTTTAATAATGACGCTAAGTACTCAGATGTTTCAATAGAAATCGTTCCTACTAAAACCGGTTGTCCTTTTTCATATGATTTCTTAACATCCTCGATAATATTCTTAAATTTGCCCTTTGCCGTTCTATAGATAACATCGTCACGATCTTCCCTTATAACAGGTTTGTTTGTTGGAATAGTTACAACATCCATACCATAAATATGTTTAAACTCTTCTTCTTCTGTTTTAGCAGTACCGGTCATTCCCGCTAATTTAGAATACATTCTAAAAAAGTTCTGAACAGTAATTGTCGCTAGGGTTTGACTTTCTTTTTTAATAGCTAAATTCTCTTTTGCTTCAATGGCCTGATGCAGTCCATTTGAATACCTTCTGCCAGACATTAGACGTCCAGTAAACTCATCAACAATCATTACTTGCCCATCTTTAACAACGTAATCAACATCACGTTTCATAATATTTCTAGCCTTTAATGCTTGATTAATATGATGGTTAATTTCCATATTTTCAGGTGCACTTAAATTTTCAACACCAAAAAAACGCTCTGCTTTATCAATACCCGACTCATCCGTTAGTACAACTGATTTTCCTTTTTCATCTACGGTAAAATCTGTTCCTTTTACAAGGGTCCTAACAAAACTATCTGCTTTTTGATAAAGTCCTGTTGATTTAGAACCAGCACCAGAAATAATTAATGGTGTCCTAGCTTCATCGATTAGTGTCGAATCTACCTCATCAATAATGGCATAATTAAATCCTCTTTGTACTTTATCTTCTAAACGTACAACCATATTGTCTCGTATATAATCAAAACCAAACTCATTATTTGTTCCATAAGTAATGTCAGCTTGATAAGCTTTTCTACGTTCATCTTTTTTCATACCACTGATGATACACCCAACGGTTAAACCTAAGAATTCATAAACTTTTCCCATCCAAGCTTTATCACGTTGTGCTAAGTAATCATTAACAGTTACAACATGAACACCTTTTTCTTCTAAGGCATTTAAGTAAACTGGTAATGTTGCTACTAGGGTTTTACCTTCACCTGTTCGCATCTCTGTAATTCTACCTTGATGCAAAATAATACCCCCAATTAATTGGACGTGGTAATGTTTCATATTTACAACTCGTGCAGCAGCTTCCCTCACAACTGCATAGGCTTCTACTAACAGATCTTCTATTGTCTCATCAGCTGCCAATCTCTTTTTAAACTCTTTCGTTTTATTTTGTAACGCTTCGTCGCTAAGAGCTGCCATCTTATCTTCAAGGGCTTCTATTTCCTCAGCAATTTTTGCTACTTTTTTTACTTCTCTGCTATTAAAAGTTCCAAAAATAGAACCAAAAAAATCAGTTATTTTTCCCATAAATGTGTCCTTTCTATAAACATTAAAAATGCTAGACATCTCTAGCATTAAATACTAACGATAGGGGAACCTTAACATGGCTCCTTTATTTTTAAAATATGTTTTGTCCATTTCTCTTACAATTAATAAAACTAACCCTAACATGATAATCATATCACCTATACTAAGGGATCGTGCAAAAGGATATACATCAGGCACTTTAACAATTTTTCCTAAGTATAATTTCCAATGGGTTAATTCCTCAACTAATTTATAATTTATAATTTGACCATTATTGATTAGTTCAATCATTTGATTTGAAGCAACACTTTCTAATAAGGGTATTCTCAAGCCATTAATATAAAAAGCAATAGTATTAATCAAACCACCTAGGAAGATAATAAGGCTACTTTTTATTTCTTTATTAATTAGAACAATCATTAGAATGATAATATTACCTGCTAAGGTAAAATAATTATAGTCAAATTTTATGAAATCAAATGACTTTAAAACAATTGGTAAATATTGTATTAAGACAGCTAATATAATAAAATGCCATCCTTTGATTTCTATAGAGTACAAATTTGATATGCGTCGTTTCGTAATTAATCCGATAATCATGCCTAAAATTATTGCTTCAATAAACATATATTTTCACCTTTCTCGATTGAATTGTCATTTACTCTATTATACATTATTTCTAGGTTATTTTAAAGGGTGCATTCAACTAAAAGAGGAGTAAAAAGCTATTTTAATAACTTTCTACTCCTCTTGATTTTTTATTTTACTAGTATTCTAAAAATATGGCTCAATTAATCCGAAATTACCATCTTTTCTAGTATAAATAACATTGACTTCATCTGTATCCGCATTTAAGAATACAAAGAAATCATGCCCAATTAGTTCCATTTGCATAGCAGCTTCTTCTGCATCCATTGGTTTGACGCCAAATCTTTTACTCTTAACAATTTTACCTGCAATTTCTGGTTCTTCTTCTTCGCGCTCTTTGTCAAATTCCGCTAAAGCTTCAGCAAATTTTATTGACTCACTTCCACGATATTTTTTCTCTAACTTAGATTTATGTTTTCTAATCTGTCTAGAAATCTTGGAAACTACGCTATCAATAGCTGTTCGCATATCGCGATCACTATCTTCTCCTCTTAATACAACACCTCGCTTCATTAAAATTGTTACTTCGAAAATTTGTATATCATCTCGATGGGAAAATGTTACATGTGCTTCAACACTTTCATCGAAATAAGAATCAAATTTCTCCAACTTACTTGCTGCATATTTTACAAAATCGTCACTTACTTTCATGTGTCTTGCTGCTACAATTATTTTCATATATCCATCCCCTTTCATCTATAATGGATTTAATTTTATGATATTGTTAATTTACCCATTGAATACTGTTTAAAACAGAAAATAAAAAAAAGATTAAAATTAATTGTTAAATCACTGAATAATTTATGCATTTTTTCCTCTTCAATTGAATTACTGATAAACCTTATTTTATTAAATAATAATCTTTTTTTGAGACTGTTGTTTATATTTTTTTCTATCAAAAAAATGAAAAGTGCAAGAAACTATGGATTACCAAAGTTCATTGCACTAAGTTAAGTGGCGCGTTGTGAGGGACTCGAACCCCCGACCAAGTGGTTCGAAGTTACTTATGATATATTTTCAACTTTACAACACTTACCTAAAATACAGTTATATAGTCATTTTTATTTTTTAAATGTCTTTACAGTTCATCTGAAAACATCTTTCTAAGATAAATTCCACCCCAAAATCACCCCAATATTAAGATATAAACTGTCAGCAAATAAGGTTTATAGTTAAATTATTTTCATATTAT